>JAOPXF010000277.1 GCA_025965295.1 Nocardioides sp. | reverse complement strand
CTGCTGCCTGCCCTCGTGGCAGTCGTGGTGACGCTGGCGGCCCCCCTCGCCACCGCTCCGGCAGCCGCCACGACCGCCCCGAGCGCCGGTGAACCCCTCCCGTTGACGACGCGCGCGCACGCTCGGCCGGCGCCCAGGGCCCACGGGGCCGTCGACGAGAGCCCGCTGGAGGTCACGATCGACGCGCTCTCGCCGTCGTACGTCCCCAGCAAGGGCCCGGTCCGGATCAGCGGCCGGGTCACCAACAACGACACCGCCACCTGGCGCGACATCAGCACCTTCGCGTTCATGTCCGACTCACCGATCACCTCCGCGGCCGAGCTGGCCGACGACGTTGCCCTCCCGGAGAACGCCGACGTGGGTGACCGGATCACGGTCCCCGGGACCTACGACACGATCGACGAGCTGTCACCGGGCCAGACCGAGTCGTTCTCGATCAGGGTGCCGCGGGCGCTGCTGCCGGCCGAGCTGCCCGGCGTCTACTGGTTCGGCGTGCACGCCCTCGGCGAGGGGCCCGACGGCCGCATCGACGGTGCCGACGGCCGGGCCCGCACGTTCATCCCCCTCGTCGACGACACCCCCCGAGCGGTCGACACCGCGCTGGTCGTCCCGCTGCGCCGCGAGATCACCCACGCCGCGGACGGCAGCCTCGAGGACGTCGAGGACTGGGCGCGCACGTTCTCGCCCGAGGGTCGGCTCCGTTCCCTCGTCGAGTTCGGCGCCTCCGCCGACTCGCGTCCGATCACCTGGCTGCTGGATCCCGCCCTTCCCGACGCCGCTCGGTCGCTCGCCCTGGGCAACCCCCCGCGCTCGCTGGCACCCACGGTGGCCGCGGGCACCGCGGACCCGTCCGCGGACCCCGACGTGTCCCTCGAACCCGACGACTCCGGGGCGGGCACGCCCGACGAGGACCCCGCCCAGCGCGACGCCGCCGCCGCGGCGAGCTCCTGGCTCGACCTGCTCCACGAGGGGCTGGGGTCGGGCCAGGTCCTCGCCCTGCCGTACGGCGATCTCGATGTCGCCGCCGCCGCCGAGCGCAGCCCCGGCCTCTACACGCAGGCCCGCAAGCGGAGCGGTACGACGCTCGCACCCTGGGGGCTGAGGATGTCTCCCGCGGTGGCCACGCCCGGCGGCTACCTGAACCCCGAGGGGATCGCCGAGACCAAGGGCGCCACGGTCCTGGTCACGGACCGGATGTTCCGGGGCCAGGCGCCCCCGGTGGCGCGCAGCCACGGGGCCCGGCTGGTCCCCACCTCGTCCGGCGCCGCCGCGGGAGGGACCGGCCCCGGACCCCGCCTGACCGCCCTGTCCCTCCGGCAGCGGATCCTGTCCGAGGCCGCGCTGCGCCTCCTCCACCCGGGTCGCCATCCTCTGGTCGTGCTGCTGCCGCAGCACTGGTCCCCCGGTGCCAGCGCGAGCTTCTTCGAGGGGCTCGACGTCGACTGGGTGCACCTCACGACCGTCGCGGACGCCGCCGACCGCAACGGCCGGGCGGTCCCGGGGAGCCGTCTGGTCTACCCGGCCCGCCAGGCGCGACGCGAGCTCGACGCCGCGAACTTCACCTCGGCCCAGGCCCTGATCGACGCGGGACAGACCCTGCAGAACGTGCTGACCAACAACACCAGCGTGGGCGCGGTCATCACGGACGAGGCCCTCACCGACGTGTCGTACGCCAACCGGCGGCACCCGGACTCCGCCCGGGCGGCCGCCGACCGGTCCCGCGCCTGGGTCGACCAGCAGCTCGGGTCGATCGGCGTGAGCGCGCCCCCGGCGGTCACGCTCTCGAGCACCAGCGGCCGATTCGCGGCGACCCTCACCAACGGGCTCGACCAGCCGGTGAGCGTCAGCATCCGGGTGCAGGCCGACCGGCCCCTGGACATCACGGTGCCCACGACGGTGGACATCGACGCGTTGGGACACACCACGGTGCTGCTCAACGCGTCCACGAGCACCCCCGGCATCCACAACGTCCGGCTGGTCGTCACCGACACCGACGGCACCCCGCTGGGCGGGTCGGACGACCTGCCGATCAAGTCCGCGCCGGTCAGCGGCGTGATCTGGCTGATCCTCGGTGCCGGTGTCGTCCTGCTCTTCGGGGCGATCGCCGTACGCCTGTTCCGGCGGATCCGGGCCGCCGCGAAGGCCGCGAGGGCGGCGGCCCCGTGAGCGAGTCCACCGACACCTCCGCCGACAGGGGGGACGACGACAGGGGTGTCCTCGCCTCCAGCGCCGTGATGGCCGCGGGCACGGTCGTCTCCCGGCTGAGCGGGCTGATCCGGTCGGTGCTGCTCGCCGCCGCCCTCGGGCTCTCCCTGCACGCCGACATCTTCACGGTCGCGAACACGATTCCGAACGCGCTCTACATCCTGCTGGCCGGCGGCATCTTCAACGCCGTGCTCGTGCCGCAGCTGGTGCGCGCCATGGCGAACGACCCGGACGGCGGCGAGGCGTACACCAACCGGGTGATCACGCTCGCCGGCCTCTTCCTGGCGGGCGTCACCGTGCTGCTCGTCGTCGCGGCACCGGTCGTGCTGTCGTTCTACCTCGACCCCAAGTACGACACGGCCGCCCTGGCCGCCCAGCGCGAGTCGGTCATCGACTTCACGCGCTACTGCCTGCCCCAGGTCTTCTTCTACGGCATGTTCGTCCTCGTCGGGCAGG
>JAOPXF010000268.1 GCA_025965295.1 Nocardioides sp. | reverse complement strand
AGGCTCAGCCGCCCAGGACCTTCAGCACGGCCGCCCGGCCGGCCATCGGGTCGGCGGCGGCCAGCGCCGCCTCGGCGGCGTCCTCGCACGCGTCCATGCCGACCGCCGCGAGCCGCGCGCCCACCGGACGGACCGCGGCGGCCGCCATCGACAGGGACGTGATGCCCATGCCGACGAGCGCGCACGCGAGCAGGGGGTCGGCCGCGGCCTCGCCACAGATCCCGACCGGCTTCCCGGCCTGGCGACCTGCCTCGGCGGTGATCGCGATGAGCTGGAGCACGGCCGGCTGCCACGGGTCGGTGAGGTGCGCGAGGTCGGTCGCCATCCGGTCGGCCGCCATCGTGTACTGGGTCAGGTCGTTGGTGCCGATCGAGAGGAAGTCGACCACCTCGAGCATCCGATGGGCGAGCAGGGCGGCGCTGGGCACCTCGACCATGACGCCGGCCTTGAGGTCGCGCTCGCGCACCTTGGCCGCAAAGTCGGCGGCCTCGGCGACGGTGGCCACCATCGGGGCCATCACCCAGGTCTCGGTGCCGGTCTGCTGCGCCGCCAGGGCGATCCCGTCGAGCTGGCGGTCGAGCAGCGCCGGGTTCGTGAACGACAGCCGCAGCCCCCGGACACCGAGCGCGGGGTTCTCCTCTCCCTCGTGGGTCGCGAACGCCACCGGCTTGTCCGATCCCGCGTCGAGGGTGCGGACCACGACGTACCGCTTGCCGACGAACGGCGCCAGCACCTGGCCGTAGATCTCGGCCTGCTCCTCGACGGAGGGCTCGTCCTTGCGGTTGAGGAAGCAGAGCTCGGTGCGGAACAGCCCGACGCCCTCGACGGGCGCCTCGGCTGCGGAGCGCGACGACTCCCCGTCCGCGACGTTCGCGAGAATCTTGACCGGGGTGCCGTCTGCGGTGCGGCCGGGGCCCGACCAGGTGGCCAGGCCGGCGCGCGCCTCCTGGTCGGCACGCACGCGCTCGTCGGCCTCGGCGGCGTCCGGCTCCTGCTCGATGGTGCCGGCGGTCCCGTCGACGAGGAGCCGGGTGCCGCCGGCGATCGTCATCGCGCCCGCGGCGCCGACGACACAGGGGATCGCCAGCTGGCGGGCGATGATCGCGGTGTGGCTGGTCGGGCCGCCGCGCTCGGTGACGAGCGCGAGCACCACCGACGGGTCCAGGCCGGCGGTGTCGGAGGGGGCGAGGTCCTCGGCCACCAGGACCGACGGCACGTCGGGCGTGGGGACGCCGGGCTCGGGCTCGCCGACGAGGTGGGCGACGAGCCGCTTCTCGATGTCCTGGAGGTCGGTGACGCGCTCGGCCATCAGGCCGCCCATGCCGGTGAAGATTCCGACGAACTGGTCGACCGCCGCGTGGAGCGACGTCAGCAGGTGGTCGCCGGTGCGCAGGTGCTTGCGCACCGCGGACCGCAGGCCCTTGTCGCGGGCCAGGCCGGCGCTCGCGGTGAGCACCTGGGCCGCGGCGCCGGACGCCTTGTCGGCCTTGCGCTGGAAGCGGTCGGCGACCGCGGTGACGGCGTCGTCGTACGCCGCCAGGGCGGCCTCCTCGTCGGCGTACCCGCCGTCGCCGAAGCGCTCCACGGCCTCCGGGGACACCTCGCTGCGGGCGATCAGGGCGGGGCCGTGGGCGAGGCCCGGGACCACGGGCGTCCCCCGCAGAAGGGCGGGCTGGCTGGAGTCGGTGCTGGTGACCATGGTCACAAGTAAACCCCCGGACCCCCTTGACAGTCAACACATTCGGGCGTAAAACAACACATACACAGAATTCTCACCGGGAGGGAGGACGCCGCATGAGCATGTACGCCGAGGAGCGCCAGCAGGCGATGGCCCAGCTGGTGGCCGAGCACGGACGTCTCTCCGTCAACGTACTCGCCGAGCAGTACGACGTCACTACCGAAACCGTCCGTCGTGACCTGTCCACGCTCGAGCGGATGGGCCTGGTCCGACGGGTGCACGGCGGGGCCATCCCCGCGCACAGCCTGAGCGTGATCGAGTCCGGGATCGTGGAGCGCGACTCCGCCAACACCGTGGAGAAGGAGCGGATCGCCCGTGCGGCGCTCGAGCTGCTCCCCCCGGCCGGTTCGACGATCCTGCTGGACGCCGGCTCCACCACCAACCGGTTCGCGAGCCTGCTCCCCCGCGACCTCCGGCTCACCGTGGTCACCCACGCGGTCCCCGTGGCGGCCCGGCTGGCCGGCAACCCGCAGATCGAGCTGATCCTGCTGCCCGGCCGCGTGCGGACCACGACGCAGGCCGCCGTCGGTGCCGACACCGTCGCCGCCCTCGCCCACCTGCGCGCCGACGTCGTCTTCCTCGGCACCAACGGACTGACGGTGGAGCACGGGCTGTCCACACCGGACCGCGACGAGGCCGCGACCAAGCGCGCCATGGTGGCGAGCGCACGGCGTGCGGTGGTGCTCGCCGACGCCAGCAAGGTCGGCATCGAGTCCACGCTGCGCTTCGCCGCGCTGGACGAGATCGACGTGCTGGTCACCGACGACGGCATCGCCGAGACCGACGAGCGAGCCCTCTCGGACGCCGGCCTGGAGCTCGTGATCGCATGATCGTCACGCTGACCCCCAACCCCAGCCACGACCGCACGGTCACGCTCTCCGCCCCCCTGCAGCGTGGCGCGGTCCAGCGTGCCGACTCGGTCATCTCCCAGGCGGGCGGCAAGGGCGTCAACATCTCCCGGGCCTCGATCGCCGCCGGCATCCCCTCGATCGCCGTGCTGCCCGCCCCCAAGGACGACCCCTTCGTGCTGGAGCTGCTCGCCGCCGGCATCGACTGCCGACCGGTCCACCACGACGGCGGCGCGCTGCGCGTCAACATCACGATCAGCGAGCCCGACGGCACCACCACCAAGCTCAACAGCCCCGGCCCGACGGTGTCCCGCGAGGTGCTGGTCGGCCTGACGGAGGCGCTGCGGCGCCGGGCCGCCTCCGCCGACTGGATCGTGCTCGCCGGCTCACTGCCCCCCGGTGCGCCGGTGGAGTGGTACGCCGACCTGGTCGCCACGCTGCGGGACTCCAGCGCGCGGCTCGCGGTCGACACGAGCGACGCCCCCCTGCGCGCCCTGGTGGACCGGCTGCCCGGCAGCGCACCGCACCTGATGAAGCCCAACGGCGAGGAGCTCGCCTCCTTCACCGGCGGCGACGCGGAGCTGCTCGAGTCCGACCCCGAGGCGGCCGCCAAGGCGGCCCGGACCCTCGTCGAACGCGGTGTCGACACCGTCTTGGCCACGCTCGGACCGCACGGCGCCGTGCTCGTCACGACCGACGGCGCCTGGCACGCCCAGCCGCCGCCCACCAACGTCGTCAGCACCGTGGGCGCCGGCGACTCCAGCCTCTTCGGCTACCTCCTCGGAGACATCCAGCGCCGGACTCCCGACCAACGACTCGCACTCGCCGTGGCCTACGGCAGCGCGGCCGCCGGACTCCCTGGCACGACCATTCCCCACCCCTCACAGGTCCGTCCCGAGCTGGTCTCGGTCCGCGACCTCAACCTCACCCTAGGAGGGTGACCATGTCCGACCTGATCACAACCGACCTGGTACGCCTCGACGTCGACCTCGGCTCGGACAAGCACGACGTGATCCGCGCGCTCGCGGAGGTGGTGAGCGCGGCCGGCCGTGCCTCCGACGCCTCGCAGCTGGCCGCGGACGCCCTGGAGCGGGAGGCCACCTCCCCGACCGGCCTGCCCGGCGGGATCGCGATCCCCCACTGCCGGACCACCGGGGTCAACGAGCCCACGCTGGTGTTCGCGCGGCTCTCCCCGCCGGTCGACTTCGGCGCCAAGGACGGTCCCGCCGACATCGCCTTCCTGATCGCGGCTCCCGCCGGCGGCGGCAGCACGCACCTGCAGGTGCTCACCAAGCTGGCCCGCGCCCTGGTCAAGCCGGCCTTCACCACCTCGCTCCGCGAGGCCGAGACCGCCGAGGACGTCGTCGCGTTGGTGAGCGACATCCTCGGGCCCGCTCCGGCCCCGGCCGCGCCCGCCGCTCCGGCCGCT
>JAOPXF010000258.1 GCA_025965295.1 Nocardioides sp. | reverse complement strand
GGCCAGCGCGACCGCGGTGGTGTCGGAGGCGCCGCGGCCGAGCGTCGTGACGTCCTTGGTGTCCTGCGAGACACCCTGGAAGCCCGCCACGATCGCGATCGCGCCGTCCTTGATGGCCTGCTCGATGCGGCCCGGGGTGATGTCGATGATCTTGGCCCGGCCGTGGGCCGAGTCGGTGATCACGCCCGCCTGGGAGCCGGTGAAGGACTGCGCCTTGTGGCCCAGTTGGGCGATCGCCATC
Source organism: Nocardioides sp. (assembly GCA_025965295.1). Taxonomy (GTDB): domain Bacteria; phylum Actinomycetota; class Actinomycetes; order Propionibacteriales; family Nocardioidaceae; genus Nocardioides. Next base: position 2,298 of record JAOPXF010000258.1, on the reverse strand, counting down.
GCGACCAGCGCCATCGAAATCCGCTCACCCGCGGTGAGCAGCATGTCCAGCTCGCGCGGGGGCGGCAGCGGCGTCACCTGCTCGGCGAGGTCCCGGAGCTCGTCGGTCGTGTCACCCATCGCCGAGACCACCACGACGACGTCGTGTCCGGCCTTGCGCGTGTTGACGATGCGCTGCGCCACCCGCTTGATGCCGGTCGCGTCAGCGACGGACGAACCGCCGTACTTCTGCACGACAATGCCCACTGGTCAGTCCTCGGGGTCGGAGTTTGCGTCTCGGGGTCGCCCGCCCGACCGGGGTCGGGGCCACGCCGCGCTGCGCTGCGACCGGTATCGAGTCTACCGGGGCGCGGGCTCCCCCGAGCCGAGCATCTCATCGGCCGCGGCGACCGCCTCGGCGTCGATCTCGAGGTCGGTGTCGAGCCGGTCGTGGGTCACGACCGACTGGAGCGCCCGCAGCGCGGCGCTGGCGCTGTTGCCCCACGAGGCGACGTACGAGAACTGCCACCACCAGAGCGCCTCGTCGATGTTGCCCGAGCGGTAGTGCTTCAGCCCGTTGGCGAGGTCTGTCGCGATCGACGTCAGGTCGTCTGAGAGCTGCGAGGTGACCAGCTCGGGGTCGTAGGGGTCGAAGTTGAACGAGTAGGTGTCGACGTTGTCGAGCATCCGGGCCAGCCGCAGCCGCATCGCGTCGAGGTCGGGGTCGGGGCCCACGTCGGGCTGGTACTCCTGGATCGGCGTGAAGTCGGCCTGCACGCCCAAGCGGGCGCCGGCCAGCAGCACCTGGGAGACCTCGAGCAGGAGCAGGGAGATGGCCCGGCCGCCGTCGGCCTCACGGGAGATCGCCTGCAGGGCGAGCAGGAAGCTCTCCACCTGGTCGGCGATCTGCTGGGCGAAGTCCTCCAGCTCGGAGTCGAGCGTCACGTCGAGCACCAGCTCGGTCTCGTCAGTCATCTGCTGATCGCCTTCCTACGAACGCCCGGCCGAGAGTGACCTCGTCGGCGTACTCGAGATCACCGCCTACGGGCAGTCCACTCGCCAAACGGGTCACGCGCAAGCCGAGCGGCTTGAGCATCCGGGTGAGATATGTCGCGGTCGCCTCGCCTTCGAGGTTGGGATCGGTGGCCAGGATGACCTCGACGATGGTGCCGTCGGCCAGCCGCATCATCAGCTCCCGGATGCGGAGCTGCTCCGGACCGACCCCGTCGATCGGCGAGATCGCCCCACCGAGCACGTGGTAGCGGCCGCGGAACTCGCGGGTCCGCTCGATCGCCACGACGTCCTTGTACTCCTCGACGACGCACAGGACCGTCGGGTCGCGCCGCGGGTCGCGGCAGATGCGGCACTGGTCGTCCTCGGACACGTTGAAGCAGATCGAGCAGAACTTCACCTTGGCCTTGACCTCGATCAGCACGTCGGCGAGACGACGTACGTCGGCGGGCTCGGCCTGCAGCAGGTGGAACGCGATCCGCTGCGCGCTCTTGGGACCGACGCCCGGCAGCCTGCCGAGCTCGTCGATGAGGTCCTGGACGACGCCTTCGTACAAGGGGTCCCGGGCCTAACCGAGGCCGGGCAGGCCGCCGCCACCGGCGAGCGGGCCGAGGGCCTCGCTGGCCATGGCGTCGGCCTGGGCCTTCGCGTCGCGGTAGGCCGCGACGATCATGTCGCCGAGGTCGGAGAGGTCGTCGGCGTCGCTGCCGTCGAAGCCGCCGGCCTTGATCTCCACGCCGACCAGCTCACCCACGCCGTTGACGGTCACCGTCACCGCGCCTCCGGCGACCGTGCCGGCGACCGTCGTGTCGGTGAGCCGGGCCTGGGCGTCCTGCAGCTGCTCCTGCATCTGCTGGGCCTGCTGGAGCAGCGCGTTCATGTCGAAGCCACCACTGCCGCCGAGTGCGTCGAAGGGGTTCTGGGTCATGGTGCGGTCACCTCTCGGGTCTGCTGCTGGGTCTGGTCGGTCACTGGTGGCGGATCTCGTCGATCACCTGGGCGCCGAGCTCGCGGCGCAGCAGCTCCGCGCCGTCGAGTCCCTGGGTCTCGGCGTCGAGGTCGTCGGGGTCGGCGTCGGCATCGACGGCCGCCCAGTCGGGCCCCGACTCCGCGCGCGGCTGGTCGGTGGCGCGGGTCTGCTGGATCGCGTCGCGGGCAGCGGCGACCGACTCGGGGTCGGCCGACCGGCCGGCCGTCGGGTCAGGTGCTGGAGCCGGCGTCGGCTCGGCCGGGGTGGCCGCGGGGTCGGCCCAGGCGGGCGGCGCTGCCGGGGCGTCGGCGGTCGGCACGGCCGGAGCCTGGACCGCGG
>JAOPXF010000249.1 GCA_025965295.1 Nocardioides sp. | reverse complement strand
GAGACCGGTCGCGGTGAGGCTCATGGCGAGACCTCCACGGTCTCGCGGGGGCCGTCGGCGGGCTGCTCTCGAGGTGGCGTCGGTGTCGGTCCCGGTCGACGGAACCGCTTCACCAGCAACCTGCGGGCCCGGTCGAGGAGGCCGAGGATGCCCTCCGGGGCCAGGACCAGGGCCAGGACCAGGGCGGCGCCGTACAGCAGTCCCTGGGCCTCCTCGGTCGGCAGCGCGGTGTTGATGTAGAAGAGGACGGCGGTGCCGAGGATCGGCCCCAGCACGTAGCGGGTGCCGCCGACCACGGCCATCAGGATCGCGGTGATCGACATCGCGCTCGGCAGCGACTCGGGCGCCAGGAACGCCAGGTAGTGGGCGTAGAGCCAGCCGGCGAGGCCGGCCACCGCGGCCGACAGGCTGAAGATGCCGGCGACCCGGTGTGGGACGTCGACGCCGTCGGCGCGGGCGCGCAGGGAGTCCCAGCGGATGGTCTGGAGTCCGCGGCCGTGGCTGCTGTGCACCAGGTTCGCGTAGAGCGCCACCACGACGATCACCACGATCCACGCGAAGATCGCGTAGTCGCGCAGGTCGACCGCCCACGGGAGGGGCGGGATGCCGGAGAGACCGACGTACCCGCCGGTGAACTCGCCGCCGTCGCGCAGCACGATCACGACGATCTCGCCGAAGACCAGGGTGGCGATCGCGAGGGCCAGGTGGGAGAGCCGTCCGACGATGCGGGCGAGCGGGTAGGCGACGAGCGCCGGGACCAGCAGGGCCCCGACCAGGCCGATCAGCGGGTGCAGCTCGTAGCGGATCGTCATGATGGCCGTGGCGTAGGCGCCGAGCGCCGCGAAGGCCGCCTGGGCGACCGAAAGGATGCCCGCCTGCCCGTAGGACATGGCCACCGAGAGCGCGAGCAACGAGAACACGGCGATCGAGATGGACTGGTCGACGCGCGCGAGATCGCCGCCGATCACCAGCATCACCACGGCGACCACGGCGGCGAGGAAGACGGTGGGTCGCTGGCGGTGCACGAGGCCGGGAGCGGAGGAGGAACGGGTCATGGACGGCTCACCACCGGGATCGATCGACCAACCGCGAGGAGGACGAAGATGAAGAGGTACGGGATGGCGGAGGCGAGGCCGGTGTCGGCGTACCCCGCGACGAGCGACTGCACGACGCCGAAGAGCAGGCCGCCGGCGAAGCCGTGGATCGGGCCCTTGAAGCCGAACATGACGGCGGCGCCGATGGCGGTCAGCGTGATCGCCAGCCCCGAGGTGTAGGTGACGCCGGTCGTGTAGAGGAGCAGGATGCCCGACACCGACGCGAGGCCGCCGCCCAGCATGATCGCCGTGAACTGGAGCCGCCCGATCGACAGCCCCGCGAGCTGGGCCCCGAGCGCGTTGTCCGCGCAGGCCCGGAGGGAACGGCCCAGGGAGGTGCGGGCGAGCACGATCGCGATCACGGTCATCACGACCAGGCCGAAGGCCATGTTGAGCGCCGACTGGCGGTTGACCGAGATCCCGAGGACGTCCCAGTTGCGGGCGAAGCTCTGTCCGACGACCGGGGCCCGGCCGTGGAAGAGCAGCACCATCGCCTGCAGCCCGAAGGCGATGCCGAAGGTGGCCAGCACGATCGTGATCGGGTCGACGGGACCCCGCGCCTTGAGGAGCAAGTAGACAACACCGACCAGTGCCGTGGTCGCCAGGCCGGCGCCCACGCCGGCCAGGATGCCGATCGGTCCGCCGATGGCCGCCGCGGTGGTGGCGGCCACGACGGCGTGGCTCCCCACGGCGGCGTCGACCGAGTGGGTCGTGGTGTAGACGATGCTGATCGGCAGGGCGACCAGCCCGTACGCCGAGCCCAGGAGGAGCCCCTGGACGACGTACTCGAGGATCTGACTCATGCAGGCGACCTTTCCGACAGCTGCGCCCTGTCCTCGGCTTCGCGCAGCGACCTGATCGACAGGCCGGCGTCCTTGTAGTCCCAGGTGCCGGGGGTGACACCTCGGTTGCGCAGCTCGCGCTTGCGCACTTTGTTCGTGGGGGTGCGCGGGAGCGTATCGAGGCGCTCGACGTAGCGCGGCACCATGTGGTGGGGCAGCTCGGCCACCAGGTGGCGGAAGAGCGCCACGGTGTCGACCGACGCGTCGGCCGCCACGCACAGCAGGATCTCGTCGTCGGACGAGCCGACCGGCACGCCCACGGCGGCGACCTCGACGACCCCGGGGAACGATGCGGCCGCCACCTCGATGTCGTAGGACGAGATGTTCTCGGCGCGGCGTCGGATCCGATCCCCCATCCGGTCGACGAAGTAGAGCCAGCCGTCTTCGTCCAGGTAGCCGGCGTCACCGCTGTGGAAGCGGAAGTTGCGCCACGCCTCGACGGTGCGCTCCGGCATCCCGAGGTAGCCCTGCATGAGGATCCACGGCTGCCGGGGCCGCACGGTGAGCTCCCCGACCTGTCCTGGTCCGAGGGGCTCGTCGGTGTCGGGGTCCACGACCACGACCTCGACCAGGTCTTCGCGCGGCCGGCCGGCGGAGCCCAGACGCAGCGGGGCGTCGTACGGTCGCCAGCAGCAGGCGGTCACCTCGGTCATGCCCCAGGTCTCGAGCGCGATGACGCCGAAGCGGCGCTCGAAGTCCGCGCCGATGGCCGCGGGCAGCGGGGCCGCCAGCACGGCCCTCAGGTCGGTGGTGGCGTCGTCGTCACGGCAGGGGGTCGCGTGCACGGCCTCGATCATCGGACCGTGGGCGATGGTCACGGTCGCGCCGCACTCGCGGATCCGGTCGATCCAGGCGTGCGGCGTGAACGTGACGTCCAGGGTGACCCGGGCGCCCACGAGGAGCGCGGCGAAGAGGGCCCCGAACCGTCCGGCCATGTGGAAGAGCGGGTGGAAGCAGTAGAAGACGTCGTCCGGACCCATCCGCAGACCCTCGACGCACTCGCGGGCGATGGCGTAGGTCTGCGCGTTGGTCATTACGACGCCCTTGGCGGGGCCGGTGGTGCCGGACGTGAGCAGCACCGTGGACACGTCCAGGTGCCGGGCGTCGGTGGGGCTCCACGGCTGGTCGGCCGGAAGGTCGTCGAGCGCCTGGACGCCGGGCGTGCTCCCCGGCACCGAGCCGAGGACGACCACGTTTCGGAGCCGGTCGAGGCCGTCCCGGACCTTGGCCAGCTCCGGCAGGAGGGCGGCGTCGACGAGGATGACCCGGGCCTCGGACAGCGCGATCACGTGCCGCAGCGACTCCCCGCGGTAGGCCGGGTTCAGGGGGACGTCGACGAGCCCGAGCAGCTTGGCGCCCAGCCAGCCGTGCACGGCGTCGTAGCTCGTGGGTCCGAGGAACAGGACCTTGTCACCCTGCCGGAGCCCGAGGGACCAGAGCCGGGACGCGAACCCGGACGCGGCCACCAGCGTCTCGGCGAAGGTCCGGTGCCGGTCCCGCCCGATGGCGAGGAACCGGCCGTCGGGTCGCTCCTCGGCCTGGCGGCGCAGGTGCGCCACCACGGTCCAGGTCTCGACCGGGCCCCAGTGCTCGGGCCCGGGTGTGGGGCGCCCCGGAGGGACGTCGTCGGGAGTCGACATCGACGTCACACGGTCAGAGCACGGACGGCTCGGGCCGTACTCCCCACGTGTCGGCGTTGCGGGCGGCCTGTGCCTCGAGCGCGGGGACGACGTACTCGAGCTCGTCGACGGTCCAGCGCGCGCCCTTGTCCTCCGTCGGACCGGCCTGCCAGCCCTCGGCCACGCTGACCCGGCCGCCCCACATGTTGAAGACCCTGCCGGTGATGGCCGTCGAGCGGTCGCTGGCCAGGTAGGCTATGAGGGGAGAC
>JAOPXF010000233.1 GCA_025965295.1 Nocardioides sp. | reverse complement strand
AGCCGAGCACCTGCAGGAAGGGCAGGTCCCAAGTCGCCGAGACGCCGGCGAAGAGCCCGTAGAGCAGGTTGGCGATCGCGCCCAGGAGCAGCGCGACCAGCACCGAGGCGAGCGCGAGGATCCCGCCCACCACGAGCTTGGCGACGATGACCCGGGGCCGGCGGGGCTCGAGCGTGAACGTGACCATCGCGGTGCGCTGGCCCCACTCGCTGGTGAGCAGCAGGATGCCGAGGACCGGCAGCAGGATCGCGATCGAGAAGCTGGTCGAGGTCATGAAGTCGGCATAGCCCACCGAGATGTCCTGCACCACGGTGACGGCGAGCTGGATACCCATGACGAGGGCGGTCAGGACGCCCATCGAGATGAGCAGCCAGAGCCCGGCCCGGGTGTCGTAGGTCTTGCGCAGCTCCACCTTGACCAGGCGGCCGAACGGCAGGGGCTCCGTCGCGGAGATGTCCATGGCGTGCCCCAGCGGGGCACCGACGGCGGTGCTCATGCGACCGGCCCCGCGACGAGCTCGTCACGCTGGGTGTCGCCGGTGAGCTCGAGGAAGAGGTCCTCGAGGCCGCCCTCGGCGGCCCGGAGGTCGCTGAGCACGATGCCGTGCTCGAGCGCGGCGCGCCCGACCTCGACGGTCTGGGTCTCGACCCGCAGCCCCTCGCCGGCGGGAGCCACGACGTACCCCTTGTCCCGGAGGGCCGCGGAGAGCCGCTCGTTGTCGAGCGAGGTGACGTGGGTGGCCCCGGGGCCGGCGCCGGCCAGCAGGGACTTCTTGTCGCCCTGGGCGACGATTCGGCCGTGGCCGATGAGGATCATCTCGTCCGCGATCAGCTCGACCTCGTTGAGGAGGTGGCTGGAGAGCAGGACGGTGCCGCCGCGCTCGGCGTACCCCTTGAGCAGACCCCGCATCCAGCGGATGCCGGCCGGGTCGAGCCCGTTGGCCGGCTCGTCGAGGATCAGCACCGACGGGTCGCCGAGCAGCGCGTGGGCGATGCCGAGGCGCTGCTTCATGCCGAGCGAGTAGTTGCGCAGCCGCCGCTTCGCCTCGACCGGCGTCAGGGACACCAGCGCGAGCATCTCGTCGATCCTGGACGCGGGGAGCCCCATCGTGCGGGCACCGATCTCGAGGATCTCGCGACCGGTGCGGCCCGCGTGCTGCGCGGAGGCGTCGAGCAGGACGCCGACATGGCGGCCGGGGTTGGGGATGTCCTTGTAGAAGTGGCCGCCGATCGTGACGGTGCCGCTGGTGGCCGGGGTGAGCCCGACCATGACGCGCATGGTGGTCGTCTTGCCGGCGCCGTTGGGACCGAGGAACCCGGTCACCGTCCCGGGCTGGCAGACGAAGCTGATGTCGTCGACGGCCGTGAACGCGCCGTACTTCCTGGTGAGTCCTTCGACCTTGATCATGGGTGACAGCCTGCCCGACGAGGCACGGCCGGTGCATCATTCCGGGGGCTCGGCGCGGTCAGACCAAAGTAGGGGGCGACCGAGACCCGGGCACCCTGCGGCCGGGCCCGCCCGGCCCTAGCCTTGCCGGGTGGACCGACCCACCCCCGAGGAGTATGCGCCGCCGCTGACCCCGTGGCGGCACACCTGGCGCGTCGTGGGCATGCTCGCCGTGATCGCCGTCGCCTGGGGCCCCATGCTCGCCAACCAGGCCCACCACCCCGGGCTGCTCTGGCTCGACCTCGGGTGCGGCGCGGTGGCCATGGTCGCGGTGTTCTTCCGACGCCGGTGGCCGGTCCCCGTCGCGCTGCTGACCGGAGCCCTGTCCGCGGTCTCCGGTGTCGCCGCCGGGCCGGCCGTGCTGGCCGCGGTCTCGGTCGCCACGCGGCGCCGCCTGTGGCAGGTCGCCCTCGTCGGGCTGGTCAACGTCGTCGCGGGCCAGACGGTCCTCCAGATCCAGCCGGTGCCCGGAGACCACTCCTACTGGCTCGACCTCACCGTCAACGCCGTGTTCACGGCCGGCGTCCTCGGCTGGGGGATGTACATCGGGTCGCGGCGGGAGCTGATGTACACGCTGCGCCACCGGGCCGAGCGCGCCGAGGCCGAGCAGGAGCTCCGCGTGGCCCAGGCCCGCGGCACCGAACGGGCCCGCATCGCCCGCGAGATGCACGACGTCCTGGCCCACCGGATCTCCCAGATCTCGATGCACGCCGGTGCCCTGGGCTTCCGGGAGGACCTGACCGCCGACGAGATGCGGGCCAGCGCGGCGGTGATCCAGGAGAAGGCGCACGAGGCCCTGACCGACCTGCGCGGGGTTCTCGTCGTGCTGCGCGACACCGAGACCGGAGAGCTGCTCGACACGCCGCAGCCGACGTACGCCGACCTGCCGGTGCTGGTGGCCGAGGCACGTGAGTCGGGACTGCACCTGGACTTCCAGGACCTGCTCGCGCCGGAGGACGAGCCGGTGCCCGACGTCGTCGGCCGGACCCTCTACCGGATCGTCCAGGAGGGCATCACCAACGCCCGCAAGCACGCCCCCGGTGCGCTGCTCACGATCCGGGTGAGCGGGTCGTCGCACGACGGGATCGACATCCTGCTGCGCAACCCCCTCGGCTTCGGAGCCACCCGCACCCCGGGCGCCGGGCTGGGCCTGGTGGGGCTGTCCGAGCGGGCCCAGCTGCGCGGCGGCCTGCTCGAGCACCGCCGCGACGGCTCGACGTTCGTCCTCCACGGGTGGATACCGTGGGCAGCATGATCACCCCACGAAGAGCCTCGCTGCGCTCCCCTTTCCGCGGGGACCCCGAAAGCGCATGACTCGGGTCCTGATCGTCGACGACGATCCGCTGGTGCGCTCCGCACTCACGCTGATGCTCGGCGGTCAGAGCGGCGTCGAGGTGGTCGGGCACGCGGGGGACGGTCGCGAGGGGGTCGCGCTGGCGGCCAGCCTCCGGCCCGACGTCGTCCTCATGGACATCCGGATGCCCCTGCTCAACGGGCTGGAGGCGACGCGGGAGATGCACGCCCGGCCCGAGCCGCCGCGGGTCATCGTGCTCACGACCTTCGACGCCGACGAGCACGTCGTCGGCGCGCTCGCGGCCGGCGCCGACGGCTTCCTGCTCAAGGACACCCCGCCGGCGCTGATCCTCGACGCGATCCGCAAGGTCGCCGCCGGCGAGCCGATGCTGTCGCCGTCGGTGACGCGCACCCTCATCCGCCGGCTGCGCAGCGACTCCGAGACCGACCGCACCGCCGACGCCGAGCTGCGGCTGGCCGTGCTCACCGAGCGGGAGCGCGACGTGGCCCTCGCGGTCGGACGCGGCCTCAGCAACGCGGAGATCGCCGGCGAGCTGCACCTGTCGGTGCCGACCGTGAAGGCCCACGTCTCCCGGCTCTTCGACAAGCTCCAGGTCACCAACCGGGTCCAGATCGCCATCTGCGTGCACGACGCCGGCCTGGGGTAGGCCGGCCGGGGTCCCCGAACGGCCCGTTCGGGCCATGGACGGCCCCCCACCGGCCGTCGTACCGTCCCCGCGTGAGCTTCGTCCGCTCCAGCCTCGTCGCCGTGGTGGCCACCGCGCTGGCCGCGACGATGCTCGGCGCCGCCCCGGCCTCGGCCCGGCCCGCGCCGGAGCGCAACGGCGACCACTTCCCGGCGGAGATCGACACCACCGTGCCCGCCGGCGGCAGCTCGCTGGTCACCACGCCCACGCTGAGCAAGCAGGCGAAGAAGCTCACGGTCACCGTGACCCCCCAGGCCGGTGCGACGGAGCCGGAGGCAGACAGCTTCGACCAGCTGACCCACGTGCTCGGCAGCT
>JAOPXF010000228.1 GCA_025965295.1 Nocardioides sp. | reverse complement strand
CCGTCCCTGGCGGTCTTCGTCCCCCGCGGCGTCGGCAACGGCTACCAGACCCTCGAGGACGCGACGACCTACAACTACCTCGTCAACGACCACTGGCGACCCGGCGTCCCCTACCCGGCGCTCGCCCTCGACGACCCGACCTGCGCGATCCCCTGGCCGATCCCGCTCGCGGAGTGCGAGATCTCGGACAAAGACCGGACGAACCCCCGTCTCGCCGACGTGGTTCCGATGAAGCCCAAGAAGACCCTCATCCTCGGGGCAGCAGGCCAGCTGGGACGCGCGCTGGCTGCTGCCCTCCCGGGAGCGACCACGGTAACGCGCAGCGAGCTGGACCTCACCGACCACGTCTCGCTCGCGGCCTGGCCTTGGCACGAGTACGACCTCGTCCTCAATGCCGCGGCGTACACCGCGGTCGACGCCGCGGAGACGTCCGAGGGCCGACTGGCGGCCTGGGCCACCAACGCCGGCGGTCCCGTCGAGCTCGCGCGACTCTCGAACGAGCACGGCTTCACGCTGGTGCACGTGTCGTCGGACTACGTCTTCGACGGTTCCCGGCCCGAGCACACCGAGGACGAGCCGCTCTCGCCCCTGGGCGTCTACGGGCAGAGCAAGGCCGCCGGCGACCTGGCCGCCGCGTGCGCACGGCGCCACTACGTCCTGCGCACGTCCTGGGTCGTCGGCGAGGGTGGCAACTTCGTCCGCACCATGCAGCGCCTGGCGGAGAACGGCGTCTCCCCGACGGTCGTCGGCGACCAGTTCGGCCGGCTCACGTTCGCAGACGACCTCGCGGCGGCGATCCGCCACCTCGTGGGCGTCCAGGCGCAGTACGGCACCTACAACGTGACCAACGCCGGCCCCGCGATGTCGTGGGCCGACATCGCCCGCGGCGTCTTCGAGCTCAGCGGGCGATCAGCCGACGACGTCACGCCGGTGTCCAGCGACGAGTACGCCGCCGGCAAGGTGCAGGCACCCCGGCCCGCGAACAGCTCGCTCGACCTCACCAAGCTCCGGGCGTCCGGGTTCGAGCCACGGGACGCACTGGTCGCGCTCGAGGCCTACTGCGGGGCGTCGCGCCCGTAGTCGTCCTCGAGCCGGCAGATGTCGTCCTCGCCGGTGTACTCGCCGCGCTGGATCTCGACGATGACCAGAGCCTCGTCCTCGAGGTTGCTGATCCGGTGGGCCTCGCCCAGGGCCACGTCGACGCAGTCGCCGGGCCCGGCGATCGTGGTCTGGCCCTCGATCAGGCAGGTGGCCTTGCCCGAGACGACGACCCAGTGCTCGGAGCGGTGCTCGTGGGTCTGGTACGACAGCCGCTGGTGCGGCAGGACCTCGATGCGCTTGACCTTGTAGCCGTGGCCCTCGTCAAGGACGTGCCACGACCCCCATGGTCGGCTCTCGGACTCGTGTGCCATGTCTGTTACCCCCCAGTAAGGACGACACCGTGTCGGCCGTTGCAAGGCTAACGCAGCAGGGGTGTCCCGGGCGGGCGGACGAGAAGAATTAACGTCGCCGCAAGCCCGCGAGCGCCGGCCGTACATCCGCGAGGTAGACGAAGGCCGCGATCGTGAAGGCCAGGTTGATCAGGTTGACGGGCCCCTTGCCGACCAGCAGGATCTGCAGGATCAGCCCCAGGCCGAGGATGGCTCCCCACGCGGCCTTGGTGAGCTTGTCCGCCGCCGGGAACGCCTCCGAGGCGTAGGTCAGGCAGTTGGCGAAGGCGAAGATCTTCACCCCGAGCAGGATGACCTCCACCGCCAGGGAGAAGTAGCTCTCGACCTCGAACACGTTCAGCACGCGCACAGCCTACGTGCGGTTGGTCGAGCAGGTCGCGCCCGTTCGTTGGTCGAGTCGGTCGCGCGGCGACCGTATCGAGACCCGTCCCCGGGGGCCCTGCTCACCCACCGACGGCAAAGCCCCCGACAGCTCATACCTGTCGGGGGCCTCTCAGGCCTTCAGAACAGCGTCAGCTGATCGTCGGGTTCAGCTCTTCAGTCGCCGACCTTCTCGGCGGCGGCGGCAACGGCCGTGGTGGCGTTGGACGCCGTCGTCTTCGCAGCGGTGGCGGTGGCCTTCGCGCTGCTCGGGGCCGAGGACTTCTTCGCGGTCGCCGCGGCCTTCTTCGCCGTGGACTTCGCACCGGCGGTGGTCTTCTTCGCGGCCGTCTTCGTGGTCTTCTTGGCCTGCGTCTTCGTGGTCTTCGCCTTGGCGGAGGTCGTCTTGGCGGACTTCACCGTGGCCTTGGTCGACTCCTGCTTGCGGATGCGGGTCACGAGGACCTCACCGCGCTTCGCAAGGTCGGCGTACGTGCCGGCCACGGTCTCGACACCCTCGGTGACGAGCGCCTGGGCGTCGGCCTGGAGCTCGGCGACGCGGGCCTCGATGACCTCGCGCAGCGCGACGGGCTGGAAGTCGATCTTCGTGACGGACTTCTGCACGTCGGCGAAAGCCTTCTGGACGTCGGCCACGTAGTCGCGGACGGCCTCTACGGCGAGGTCGGTGACGCCGACGCCGGCGTACAGCGGGCGGGTCGCCTCGGTCTTGATGTCGAACTTGGTCTTGGCCATGTCGTGCTCCTTCGGTTGTGACCCGGAGTGCACCGGATCGTGGGTTCAGCGGTCGTTGGCTGCGGGAGGGGGTTGTGCAGCGCCGTTGAGTGCCAGGAACGACGCGTACACGTCGAGCAGCGACTGCTTCTGCCGCTCGGTGAGGCTCGTGTCGTTGAGCACGGCCAGCTCGACCGATCCCCCGACACCGTCCTCCGGGCTGATGATCCCGGCCCGGATGTAGAGCTGTTCCGCAGAGATCCGCAGCGCCTTCGCGATCTGCTGCAGCACGTCGGCCGAGGGCTTGCGCAGGCCTCGCTCGATCTGGCTGAGGTACGGGTTGGACACACCAGCCTGCTCGGCGAGCTGACGGAGCGACAACCGCGCTGACACGCGCTGCTCCTTCAGGTACTCGCCCAGCGACTCGACGGCATTGCCGACCTTGCCCTTGGACATACCCCCACTGTGCTAACTCCAGCTAGCAAATGCAAACTGGGCGCCGGTGTTCCGAGTCACAATGCGCTCGATGAGCCTGAAAAACAAGGACAAATCTCGAGCTGGGACCGCTAGCAGCCACGTCGCTCTCGTTGGTCGAGTAGGTCGAGTAGGTCGCGCAGCGACCGTATCGAGACCAGAAGCCCTCACCGGCGCGGACGGAACCACACCCACAACGCCAGCAGCAGCCCGGCCACCCCGCCCAGATCCGCGCTGGTCAGTCCGTGGTCATGGGTCACGTAGACGAGCGTGTCGCCCTCGACCGGCTTGTTGACAAGGAACCACAGGACCGAGACCGCCGCGAGCGCGACGGCGCCCGGGCGACCGAAGCGCGGCGCCAGGCCCGCCGTCAGCACCAGGGCGGCCAGCGCCAGGCCGGTCAGCATCAGAAACGGGCCCGGATCTCACCCACGGGCACCCCGCCTCCGAGGAGCTCCACGACGCCGGTACGGCGTACCGTCTCGGCATCGACACCGGGCTCTTCCAGCACGCCGCTGCGGCGCAGCGCCTCGGCCATCAGCACCGGGCGCACCCGCGGGGCACCGTCGTCGGTCTTCAGCGCGAACGAGCGCCCGTCAGGCAGCGCGACCGCGTAGCAGGACTCCGCCCCGGCCTTCCCGATCGCTCCCGGGATCGCCGTCAGCAGGGCGAGCTCGTCGCGATGCGTGCCGGAGACGTACGCCGGGTGGCGGCGGATCGCCTCGGCCACCCGGGTGGACCGGGGATCCGGCCGGTCCTCGCCGTCCAGCCCCAGGGCCAGCCGCCGGAACGCGTGCGCCAGGCCGATCA
>JAOPXF010000496.1 GCA_025965295.1 Nocardioides sp. | reverse complement strand
CAACCTGGTCAACCCGTTCTTCATGCTGCCGCTGCTCGCGGTGCTCGGGCTGCGCGCCCGGGACCTGGTGGGCTTCACGTTCCTGCAGTTCCTCTTCCACCTCCCGGTGGCGCTGCTGCTGCTCTGGCTGCTCGGCATGACCTTCGACTTCGAGCCGCCGGTGATGCCCTAGGAGGGACTCACCCGATCGGGTGAGATGGGCCCGAATCGCCGGACAGACCGGGCCGGGTCGTGGACAATCCGAGCGGGTGCGCCTCGTGGGGGGCGCCGACATCGGCCAGGAGAAGATCCACACATGGAGCTCGAGATCGAGGTCAGGTCGGAGCAGGGCCGCTACGTCGTGATCCCCCGCGGGGAGATCGACCTGGTCACCCAGAGTCGACTCAAGGAGACGATCAACGAGCTCGTGGTGCACGGGCACGTCGACATCGTGGTCGACCTCGAGGAGACCACGTTCCTCGACTCGACCGGGCTCGGTGCCCTGATCGGCGCGCGCCGCAAGACCCACGCGTTCCGGGGCTCCTTCGCGATCGTCTGCACCCAGGAGCGGCTGCTCAAGCTCTTCCGGATCACCAGCCTCAACAAGGTCTTCGCGATCCACGACAGCCTCCCGGCCGCCCTCGCCGCCCCCGAGCGCCCCGACGGGCTGGTCGACCTGCCGGACGGCCAGCTCGCGTAGGACACTCGTCCCCGTGAGTGACACGACGAAGTCCGCCCGCGCCCGGGTCCAGAGAACCGCCGTCGTGATGGGGCGCGAGGTGCAGAGCCGGATCTACCGCAACGGCGTCTTCGGGCGCCGGCCAGTGGTGCCCGTCGAGCCGGCAGCGCTCGAGGCCGCGGCACACCGCCGGATGAGCCCCGAGGCCTGGTCGTACGTCGACGGCGGCGCCGGCCAGCAGCGCACGGTGCGCGCCAACCTGGAGGCCTTCGACCGGCACCGGATCGTGCCGCGGATGCTCGTCGACGTCGAGCAGCGCGACGCCTCGGTCGAGCTGTTCGGGCGCCGGCTGCCGGCGCCGCTGCTGTTCGCGCCCATCGGCGTGCTCGAGATGGCGCACCCCGAGGCGGAGCGTGCGGTGGCCACCGCGGCCCGCAACCTCGGCCTGCCGATGGTGATCTCCACCCAGGGCTCGGTGCCGATGGAGGAGACCGCGGCCGCGCTCGGCGACTCGCCGCGCTGGTTCCAGCTCTACTGGAGCCGGGACGACGCCGTCGTCGACTCGTTCCTCGCCCGCGCGGAGGCGATCGGGAGCGAGGCCATCGTCGTCACGCTCGACACCCATGTGCTGGGCTGGCGCACCCACGACCTCGACGTCGCCTACCTCCCGTTCGCCCGCGCCGAGGGAATCGCGCAGTACACCAGCGACCCGACGTTCCGGGCGCTCGCCGAGCAGCGGGCCGCGAACCCGACCGGCGAGGCGACCCCGCGCCCGACCCTGGCCGCGGTCAAGGCCCTGATCTCGATGGCGCGGCACTACCCCGGCGGGCTGCTCGACAACCTGCGCTCGCCGGTCCCGCGGGCCGCGGTCGAGACGTTCCTCGAGGTCTTCTCGCGCTCCTCGCTCACCTGGAGCGACCTCGACTACCTGCGGGCCCGCACGACGCTGCCGATCCTGCTCAAGGGGATCCAGGACCCGCGCGACGCGGCGCTCGCGGTCGAGCACGGTGTCGACGGGATCATCGTCTCCAACCACGGCGGCCGCCAGGTCGACGGTGCGATCGGCTCGCTCGACGCGCTCACGGGGATCGTGGCCGAGGTCGACTGCCGGGTCCCCGTTCTCTTCGACAGCGGCGTACTCAGCGGCGCCGACGCGTTCAAGGCCCTGGCACTCGGCGCGCGCGCCGTCCTCGTCGGGCGGCCCTGGGTCTACGGCCTGGCGCTCGCCGGTGCCGAGGGCACCCAGGCCGTCATGGAGCACATCTGGGCCGAGCTCGACCTGACGATGGCGCTCGTCGGTGCCTCGACCCTGGAGGAGATCACGCCCGACCTGCTGGCCTGAGCTGGTCCGCCGGCCCGCCGTCAGGCGTCGCGGGCGGCCCACTCGTCGGCGAGCACCGCCCACATCATCCCGTCGAGCCACTCGCCGGAGCGGTGCAGCGACTCGCGCACCGTGTACATCTCACGCCGCATGCCGATCCGCTCCATCAGCCGCCACGACGCGTGGTTGTCGGCGAAGCACTGGGCGAGCACCCGGCGCAGGCCGAGCTCCTCGAAGCAGAGCCGGACCAGCCCGCGCACGGCCTCGGTGGCGTAGCCGTGGCCCGCGTGCGCGGGTGCCAGCACCCAGCCGAGCTCGGCCTGGACGCCCCTGGTCTGCTCGGCCACCTCGGTCTGGCCCCACGCGTCCTCGATCGCCAGCATCAGGTCGCCGATCACCTCGCCCTCGCGCTCGATCACCAGGGTCTTGGCGAGGCGCTCCGGGTCGACGAACTGCTCGGCGTACGACGCGCGGTCGTCCGGTGCGGTCGTGATCCACTGCGCGACCTCGGGGAGGCGCCGGATCGCCCAGGTGGCGTCGACGTCGTCGGCGGTGGCCGGCCGGATCTTGAGGCGTTCGGTGTGCACCGGCCAGGGCACGGCGGAGAGGTCCTGGGGCATGGCGCCAATCTTGGGCCATCCGACGCTATGGGATCGACCCCCGGTGATCTCGACAGACTCGATCGACGAGGTTCGTCTACTGACGCAGCAGCTCCCGGAAGGACGGGCTGGCCCAGCCGCCGGCGGAGTGGGCGGGTACCGCAGGCAGGTTGCGGCCGCCGTACGCGTGCCCGCCGTCGGCCGTGCCGTAGCGCAGCCAGGTCTGCGCGGGGCCCTGGCCACGGCCGGGGACGGACCAGTCGCAGACGCCGTCGGGGAAGGTCGCCTCGAGCGTGGCCCACTGGTCGTCGGTGAAGACGACGTCGAGAGGCGCGTAGTCGGCCCGGTCCAGCGGCCGCAGCCGGCAGGCCACGTTGTCGTTCGCGACGGGTCCGCCGGCGACCTGGCGCGGCGTGCTCAGCCGGGTCTCGCCGGTCTGCACCGCGGACATCTGGCAGGCCGGTTGGCCGTCGGGTCCGGGCACCAGCTCGAGCCCGGGCACGTTGGCGCAGCGGTCGGTGACGTCGTCGGGCCGGTCGGCGGCGACCTTGGCCGCGAGCGGCGCCGAGCCGTGGTCCCGCTCGACGGCGGTGAGCCAGCGGTCCATGTCGCCGAGCGCCTCGTTGGCCCAGGTCGGGTCGCCGATCAGCGGGGTGACGCCGAACCACATGACGCGGTTGTCGGTGTTGCCCTGGTCGGCCATCAGCCGCTCCTCGGTCCAGAACGCGTGGGCGTAGTCGTGCGCCGCCCCCGGGTCCGGACCGCCGTGGTTGATGATCGCGACCTGGTCGAGGTGGTTGGCCTCGTTGACCAGGCCGGTGCGGTAGACCCGGTCGATCGCCGCGTCGTCGCCGTCGATGCGTGCGTCGGTGAAGTCGGAGTCGAGGTCGAGGCCGCCGACCTTGACGTTGAGGTCGACGAACTGGGCGGGCGTGATGAGGCCCTGTTGGAGCGCCCCGAGCCCGTACTGCACGCCGGTGTTGGCGAACGGGATCCCGGCGAAGCCGTGCCCGGCCGCCTTCTCCTGGGCGCTCCAGACGCTCTCGGGCCGTGGGCCGAGCAGGTTGACCATGATGTCGAGGACCGAGCAGCGCACGCCGCCGGGATTGGTCTCGGAGTCGTAGCGGGTGTCGGGGTCGCCGGCCACCGGCGCCTTGGTGCCGGAGCAGTCGTTCTCCGGGTTCAGCGCGGCCTTGAAGAGCCCCTCGTCGGCCGTCACCGCGTTGACGTGGGAGGCGTGCCCCTCGACCTGGCCCATCTGGGTGGGCGACCAGACGACACCCGGTGCCCAGCGGGACGGGTCCTCGAAGTAGAGGCGCAGCAGGTGGTAGTCGGCGAACTGCGCCCCGGCGGTCAGGGTGTCGGGGTAGGAGCAGGTGGTGATCAGGCCCTGGTAGATCCCGGGGTAGGCGTTCGCCACCGTGTGCTGGGCGATCGAGCCACCCGAGCAACCGGTGCCGATCGTGTAGCGGAGGTCGCCGTACCGCTCGACGAGGCGCTCCTTGGCCATCATCAGCGACTCGGCCTGCATGGCGACGTTGCAGTTGTGCCCGGTGTTGTCGAGCGCCGTCGAGATGACCGCGAACCCGGAGCCGAGCGCGGTGACGTAGCTCGGCGTCACGCCGGGCACCGACTCGAACGTGCCCGAGTAGTCCTGGAGCGGCGGTCCCCCGGGGGCGTACGACGCGCCGCAGCCGCCGCCGTGCGTGATCAGCACCTTGTGGTTCCACTGCTTCTGCGGCGCCCAGGCGTGCCAGGCCTTGCCGGGCCGGAACAGCGTGAGGATCGAGTAGCGGTCCCGGTCCTGGTAGCCGTCCTCGCGGCGCACGACGAACGGCACCTCGACGCCCCGGTCGGTCGTCGTCGTGGCGACGTCGTCCGGCGGGTCCTGCCGGTCGTAGGGCTGCAGGTCGGGCTGGCTCGGGTCGGTCGACTTGTAGAGGAAGGAGTACGTCGGCGCCTCGTTGCACTGGGCGTCACGCGCGGTCTCCTGGCACTGGTAGGGGCCCAGCTGCGGACCGGAGAAGAGCGGGCCGCCGTTGGGGTGGTTGGTGATCACCGTGCGGCCGGCGAAGCCCGGGGCCGTGGCCCGCACGACGTTCCTGCCGAGCGCGAGGCCCGTCACGAGCCCGAGGTAGCGGCCGTCCGCGCGGGCCGCGAAGCGCCGGGTCACGTCGCGGTCGCCGACTCGCACCGTCACGTCACCGGCGCGGACGCCCCTCGGGAGCCGGATCTGGACGAGGGCGTCGCCTCCGGACACCAGGTCGGCCCGGTTGGAGAGCACGCTCACGGCCAGCGGCCGCGGTGCCTGCGCGCCGGAGGTCGTCGCGGGCAGGCCGACGAGCCCCGCCACCAGGGCGAGCACGAGGGCGGGCAGCAGGAGTCCGGGTCGCAGGCGCACGGTCCTTCAACGACACGAGGTGGCGTCCGTCACGGCGGCTGCCCGGTGGCCGAGCCCCGTTCCTCGGTGGTCGAGCCTGTCGAGACCGGCATCCGACGGCGCGGGCCCGGATACGGCAGGCTGCACCCCATGTACTTCGTGGGAGTAGACCTCGCGTGGGGTGAGCGCAGGCCCACCGGGCTGGCGGTGCTCGACGAGGGCGGCCACCTGGTGCACGTCTCCGCGGCGGACACCGACGAGGAGATCGCGGCCGCGCTGGCGCCGTACGTCGAGGGCGACTGCCTGGTCGCGATCGACGCGCCGCTGATCGTCCGCAACCCGACCGGCAACCGGCCGGCCGAGGCCGAGCTCAACCGCGACTTCGCCCGCTTCGACGCGGGTGCGCACCCGTCGAACACCGGGAAGGCGGAGTTCAGCGGCACCCCGCGCGGCGCCCGGCTGTCGTCGCTGCTCGGCCTCGACATGTTTCCCCGCTCGCGCCGGCCGCGCCGCGCCATCGAGGTCTACCCCCACCCGGCGACCGTCGCGCTGTTCCGGCTCGGCCGCACGCTCAAGTACAAGAACAAGCCGGGGCGGACCTTCGAGCAGCTCCGCGCCGAGCTGCTGGCGCTGATGGGCCTGCTCGAGGGGCTCGCGGCGGCCGAGCCGCCGCTGCTCGTCCATGGTCTCGACCGGCTCGACCACCGAGGTACGTGGGAGGCGCTGGTCGGCCGGGTCGAGGCGGCGACGCGCAAGAGCGAGCTGCGGGTCGTCGAGGACCAGGTGGACGCCGTGGTCTGTGCCTACGTCGCGCTCTTCGCCACCCGGCGGCCCGACGCCACCACGACGTACGGCGACTTCGAGACCGGCTACATCGTCACGCCCACGCTGCCCGAGGGGCACCGCCCGACCAAGCGCGAGCGCCGGGTGGCGGAGCTCAAGGAGGACCCGGTCCGCACGGCCGTGCGGGAGTACGCCGCCCGACACGGGGAGCTGCGCGAGGCGGCCGACCAGTTCGTCGGGCTGGTCACGACGATCCTCGACGACGCCGGCATCAACTACCTCAGCGTCACCGGCCGGGCCAAGAGCGTCGCGTCGTTCGCGGCCAAGGCCGCCCGCACCGTCGACGGCGAGCGCTTCTTCGAGGACCCCCTGCGCGACATCACCGACCAGATCGGCCTCCGGGTCATCACCTACGTGCACAGTGACGTGGCCGCGGTGGCCGAGCTGCTCGACGACCAGGTCGTCGTCCTCGACGACCGCGACCTGGGCGAGGAGACCGCAAGCGAGGGGCGGTTCGGCTACGCCAGCCGGCACCTGCTGATCTCGCTCG
>JAOPXF010000203.1 GCA_025965295.1 Nocardioides sp. | reverse complement strand
CGGGACGCTCGCGATCGTCGGCGCAGCCGTGCTCGCGCTCGGCGTCCTCGCCGGCACCACCTGGCAGCGGTCCTCGGTCGACGGCCCGCAGCCGGCGGGCGGCCGGTCCGGCCTGCCGGACCGGATCTGGTCCCCGAGCCCGTGGCTGGAGGGCACGGACGACGCCGGGCCGCTCGGTCAGCTCGCCGCCCTCGTCAGTGGTGAGCGCGGGTCGTGGACCGGGAAGTCGTACGGACTGGCCGGGATCTCGGCCACGACTGGTGAGTATCGCTTCCTGGACCTGCCCGACGGCGAGGCCGAGCGTGCCGGCACTGCCCTGTCACCGGACGGCCGGCACGTCGCCTACTGGCTCACCGGCACCACGACCGGATCGCCCAACAGCGACAGGGGTCCCGTGGTCGGTCTCGGCGTCTACGACACGGCCACCGGCGAGGTCAGGCGCGCCAAGATCCCCACCGAGCATGGGCTGGACCCCTACCTCCTGCTCTGGGCCGACGCGGACCGAGTGGTCTTCTCCGCCGGCCAGTACGTCGGCGGTGACGCGGACTCATTGATGGACCAGTCGTCCTCGAGGCTCGGCCGGGTTCTCGTCTGGGACCTGGCGGACGAGGCTCCGGTCGCTCTGGCCGGCTTGGGCAACGGGTACATCGAGGTCTTCTCGGCCGGTGCAGGGCGCATCGCCGTCGCTGCGGAGCACCGACGCTACCGCGTCATCGACCTGGGTGACCGCTCCAGGGACCGGCGGCTGGAGCTGAGCGAGGAGGTCTGGGGCAGTCTGGTCGTCAGCCCGGGCGGGGACCGGGTCGCGGGCGTCAGGAGCGCGCGCCGGGAGGCGGGTGTGGACGGGGTCCCCAACGGCCTCCTCGCGGGGTCCCCGCCGGCACGCAGAGGCGCCGGGGTGCAGCCGGTGCAGCTGGCCCGGGTGCCCACGTCCGGTCGGACTTTCGAGGTGCTGTCCTGGATCGACGAGGACCACGTGGCAGTCGAGCGGGCGGTGGGCGACTGCTGCCTCGGGCGCGCGGTGTTCCTGGACACCGTCTCGACCGGTGCGTCCCAGCAGCTGGTGCGCTTCCCGGATCCCAGGGACATCGAGGTCGCCACCGACCTGCTCGGGGCGCCGACCCTGCCGGGTGTCGAACCTCCACGGCCGCTCGACCCGCGAGTGGTGGGCGGGCTCGGAACGGGCACGGTCGTCCTGGCCCTGTCGGCCCTGGTGCTCTGGAGGCGACGTGTCCGACCCTGATCGGCACGGCTTCGAGGAGTTCGTGGCGGCACGCAGGCAGGCGCTGCTGCGCACGGCGTACCTGCTCACCGGGAGCCACGAGGACGCCGAGGACCTCGTCCAGGTCGCCCTGGTCAAGGCGGTGCCGCACTGGGGGCGGATCGCCGACCGCCCGGAGCCGTACGTCCGCCGGATCCTGGCGCGCGAGAGCGTCTCGCGGTGGCGACGCCGGCGCTGGCGCGAGATCGGCACCGACCACCTGCCCGACCGACCGGCTCCCGACGATGACGTCGCCGACACGGTGACGCTTCGCGACGCCTTGCTCCGGCTCGCGCCAGGGCAGCGCGCGGTGGTCGTGCTGCGCTTCTACGAGGACCTGACCGAGCGGCAGACGGCCGAGGCCCTCGGCATCGGGGTCGGCACCGTCAAGTCGCAGACCCGGGACGCCCTGGCCCGGCTGCGGGTGCTCGTGCCGGACCTCGAGGAGGCGGTGGCTACGGTTGCCCCATGATCGTTGCCTTCAGCATCTCCCCGACCTCCGGTGACGAGACGGGTGGCGTGTCCGAGGCGGTCGCGGCCGCCGTCCGTGTCGTCCGTGAGTCCGGCCTGCCCAACGAGACCAACGCGATGTTCACGAACATCGAGGGCGACTGGGACGAGGTGATGGCCGTCGTCAAGCGCGCCGTCGAGGTCGTCGCCGAGGTCTCCCCGCGGGTGGGTCTCGTGCTCAAGGCCGACATCCGGCCCGGCTTCACCGGGCAGCTCACCGCCAAGGTGGAGCGGGTCGAGCGCGCGCTGGAGGGCTGATGTCCGAGGCGCCCCCGCCGGAGCCTCCCGAGCTGCCCGATCAGCCCGAGCAGCCCGAACGGCCGGAAGGGCAGCGGCGCAGGGCGCCGGTCGTGCTCGCGCTCCTCACGTCGGTGCTGGTGCTCACGCTCGCCGTGTCGGTGCCGATCGTGGTCCAGCAGGTCCGCGCGGAGCGGGACCGGCGGGCGGCCGGGCCGGTGAACCTCGACGAGGTCCAGGTCTTCGAGGACCTGCGCAACGACCACACCGAGGGCGACGTCGACTACCCGACCACCCCGCCCGTGGGCGGCCCGCACGACCCGGTGTGGCTCGACTGCGGGGTGTACGACGAGCCGATCCGCGACGAGAACGCCGTCCACGACCTCGAGCACGGCGCGGTCTGGATCACCTACGAGCCGGGGCTGGACGCCGGTGATGTGGGCACGCTGGCCGAGGCGCTGCCCGACAACGGCATCATGTCGCCGTACGACGGTCTCCCCGCGCCGGTCGTCGTGACCGTGTGGGGGCGGCAGCTGGCGCTCAGCGGGGCCGACGACCCGCGCCTGGCGCTGTTCCTGGCGGGGTTCTCCGACGGGCACACCTCGCCCGAGCCGTTCGCGTCGTGCGCGGGCGGCGCGACCGAGTCCGACGGCGGCACGAGCACCGCCGTCTGAGCGCGACGGCGGTGGCTCGGATGTCAGGATGTCGCCATGGACTCCGAGACGCGCAGCTACCGCACCGGCGGCCAGGAGACGGTGCTCGACATCACCGGTGACTGCACGTCGTACGTCGCCGGCCGGGGCGACGGGCTGCTGCACGTGTTCGTCCCGCACGCGACGGCGGGGATCGCCATCCTCGAGACCGGCGCGGGCAGCGACGACGACCTGCTCGCGGCGCTGGGCGAGCTGCTCCCGGCCGACGACCGGTGGAAGCACCGGCACGGCAGCCACGGGCACGGGCGCTCGCACGTGATGCCGGCGCTCATCCCACCGTACGCCACCGTGCCGGTGCTGGACGGTCGCCCCGCGCTCGGGACCTGGCAGAGCATCTGTCTGGTCGACCTCAACGTCGACAACGCCGTCCGCGAGGTGCGGCTCAGCTTCCTGGGCGACGGCGGATGACCACCATGCTGCCGGCCGAGTGCTACACGTCCGCGGACGTGCTGGCCGCCGAGCTCCGCACGCTCTTCGCCGGCACCTGGACCTGCCTCGGCCGCGCCGACGAGCTGCTGCCCGACGGCACGACCCAGCGGGCGGTCGTCGTCGGAGACGTCGCGGCGCTCCTGACGCGGTCGGGCGACGAGGTGCGGATGTTCGCCAACACCTGCCGCCACCGCGGCCACGAGCTGCTCCCCGAGGGTGCGACCTCGGCGGCCCGGACGGTGTCGTGCCCCTACCACGCGTGGTCCTACGACCTCGGCGGTCGACACCTCGCGGCGCCGGGCTTCACGGGCGACGCGGCGCTCGACCCCGCGGCGTACTCGCTGGTCGAGCTGCCGGTCGCGCTCTGGTGCGGCTGGGTCTTCGGCCACGGGCTGCACCCGCTGGGGCATCCGGCGGTGGTGCCGTTCGCGCGGCACGTGGGCGAGCTGGACGGGCTCGTTTCGGCGTACCGCCCTGAGGAGCTGCGGCTCGCGGAGCGGCACACCTACGAGGTCGCGGCGAACTGGAAGGTGATCGCCGAGAACTACCACGAGTGCTACCACTGCCCGCTGATCCACCCGGAGCTGTGCGAGGTCACGCCGCCGACGTCGGGGGACAACTACGACCTGGCGGGCGCGTGGGTGGGCGGTTCGATGGTGCTGCGCGACGGGATGGCGACGATGTCGCTGACGGGGGAGTCCGGCGGGGTTCCGCTGCCCGACGTGCCGGCCGACCGGGTCGAGTACGTCCATCTGCTGCCGAACCTGCTCGTCTCTGCCCACCCCGACTACGTGATGACACACCGGCTGGTGCCGCTGGCTCCCGGCCGGACCTGGGTCGAGTGCTCCTGGTACCTCCGCCCGACCGGGAGCGGCGAGCTGCCGGACCCGGCGTACGCCGTCGACTTCTGGGACCTCACCAACCGCCAGGACTGGGCCGCGTGCGAGTCGGTCCAGCGCGGCCTGGCGAGCCCGCACTTCCGACCCGGGCCGCTCGCGCCGAACGAGGACGCCGTCGCGCAGTTCGTCGAGCTGGTGCGCCGCAGCCAGCGTGGCGAGGCTCTGGCGTGACGACGGTCCGGCCGGAGACGCCGGCAGACCGGGACGCCGTACGACGGGTGGTGACCGAGGCGTTCGGTGACGACGGCGGCCAGGTCGCCGACCTCGTGGATCTGCTCGACTCGTCCGGCGCCACCCGGGCCAGCCTCGTGGCCGAGGCCGACGGCGAGGTGGTCGGCCACGTGCAGCTGAGCCGGGCGTGGGTCGACGCCCGCGAGCGGCTGGTCGAGGTGCTCGTGCTGAGCCCGCTCGGGGTGCTGCCCGCGCGTCAGCGGTCCGGGAACGGTACGGCGCTTCTCGCGGCCGCGGTGTCCGTCGCCCGTGAGTCGGGTGCTCCGGCCGTCTTCCTCGAGGGGTCGCCGGCGTACTACTCGGCGCGCGGCTTCGCCCGGGGGAGTGAGCTCGGCTTCGAGCGACCGTCGGCGCGGATCCCCGACCCGGCCTTCCAGGTGGTGGTCTTCGACGCCCGCGAGGAGTGGATGACGGGGCGGCTGGTCTACTGCGAGGCGTTCTGGGCGCTCGACTGTGTGGGGCTGCGCGATCCACTGCTGGCCGAACTCGAACAGGTGTTCGAGTCTGACCTATAGTGGGCGAATGCCCACCCACGTCGCCCCGCCCGGCTGGCCCGCAGAAGTGCGCCCTCCCGACGCACCCGACTGGGAGCGCACCGCCCACAACTGGCTGCTCGACATCTGCCCGCCCGACTACCGCGGCTACCCCGCCCTGCGGCGTCACCTGGTCGTGCTCGCCCGGTTTGCCGTCCTGCACGTGGAGGCCTCCCAGGCGGCCGCCCGCCGCGGGCTCTCCGAGGCGCGCGCCGACCTACGCGAGGTCGCCACCCTCGATGTCGTCGAGGCCGCAGTCCAGACCTGGCAGGCCGAGGACGCCCGGCTGCTCGGGCTGCGCCGTGCGGTTGGGCTCGTCGAGGAGGCGCTGCGAGGGAGGCGGTTCATCGCGCGCCTGTGACGCGCCCGTTCGTGTGTGCAACGTGGGCCGAGGTGAGAAACTCATCCGTCGGCTCACCCGCGTCGCTCGAGGAGGCACCAGCCCGTGATCGCCAAACTGGCGTCAGTCCAGAGCCTCATCGACGATGTTCGCGCCGTCATGGACTCGGACACTGCCACCCTGCTGCTGCTGGACGAGACGGGCACCGTTCTCGAGCCGGCCGCGTCAGCAGGTCTCGGCCGTCGATGGCGCGGTGCCACGCACGTGCCCGTCGGGTCCGGCTTCGCCGGACGAGTGGCCGCGGACCGCGGGCCCGTCGTCGTGAACGAGGTCAACGAGGTCTCGGTCCTCAACCCCATCCTCCGGGACTTCGGCGTACGGCGGCTGCTGGGGGTGCCGGTCTTCGGCACGGACGGCCTGCTGGGCGTCCTGCACGTGGGATCCCGGGTGGCGCGGACGTTCACGTCCGAGGACACCAGGCGCCTGGAGGGCGCGGCGACCGAGATCGGCCGGCGCCTGTCCGACCGCACGCAGGACGATGCGCACCTGGCGGCGCTGGCGCTGCAGCGAAGTCTGCTTCCGGCCGCGCCCCCATCCATCGACGGCCTCGACGTCGCGGTGCGCTACCTGCCGGCCGAGGGAGACCTGGGGGGCGACTGGTACGACATCTTCACACTGCCCAGCGGCAAGGTCGGCTTCGTGATGGGCGATGTCGAGGGACACGGCCTCCGGTCGGCGGTCGCCATGGGGCGGCTCCGCAGCGCACTGCGCGCCTACGCCCTGGATTACGACGACCCGGCGGAGGTCCTGCATCGCCTCGATCGCAAACTCTGCTACTTCGAGGGCGAGATCTCGGCCACCGTCGTGTACGCCGTCACCGAACCGCCCTTCGACGTCCTGACGGTCTGCAACGCGGGGCACCCACCACCGTTGATCGTCAGGAGCGGGCAACCGTACGCCGAGATCGCCGATCTCTCGTCGGGTCTGCTGCTCGGCATCGAGCCGGAGCTGCACCGCCGGGGCGAGGAGCTCCGGCTCTCGAAGGGCGATGCCCTCGCCTTCTACACCGACGGCCTGGTCGACCGCCGCAGGGGCTCCGACCAGCAGTCGGACCCCGATGTCGAACGCCTGGAGCTCGTACGACGGGCGTTCGTGTCCGGCGACAACGCGGAGACGGCCTGCGCCCGGATCATCGCCGGCGGGCTCGGCGACGACAACGTCGAGGACGACGTCGCTCTGCTCGTGGTGCGACGTCCGGCCTGACGTGATGCTCAACGTCGGCTGTCAGCTGGGCGTGCCGCACCGGCCGGTCAGCAGACCGACACGCCCGCCTGAAATGCGGATGCCGGCCGGCGGGTCGCCGGAGATGATCGACGCATGCACCTTCGACCGGCGACCGAGGCTGACCTCGACGAGCTGGTCGGCATGCAGGAGGTGGCCTCGGTAGCGGCGCTGGCGCACGTGTTCCCCCAGGCGACGCATCCCTTCCCGCGGGCCGCCGTCCTCGAGCGTTGGCGGACCGAGCTGGCAGACCCCGCCACCGCCGTCTACGTCTCGACCGACGACGCCCGGCGGATCACGGGCTTCGCCGCGCGGCGGCACGACGAGCTCCTCCACTTCGGCACTGCCACCCACATGTGGGGGACCGGTCTGGCCAGCGCCCTGCACGACGACCTTCTCGGCACCTTCCCGCAGGAGGTCAGTCTGATCAGGCTCCGCGTCTTCGAGGAGAACCACCGGGCCCGACGGTTCTGGGAGAAGAACGGCTGGCGGCCGACCGGCCGCACGTCGCGGTCGCCGTTCGCTCCCCACCCCGTGCTCCTGGAGCACGAGCTGCACCTGCCGAAGCGCTCGTGACGACCGGTCAGGTCCCATGCGTCAGCGGCGACGGCTGAGCAGCACGATCACGAGCACCGCGGACGCTTGGAACCGGTGATCGCTCCTGCTGCGTGGCGTGCGCTCGGACGCACGCTCATGCCGCGATCCGCGCCGTCGCGGGGCACCAACGCCGCGAAGCCGAGTAATCGCCAGGACACCCGCTGATTGTCGTCCGCTCATGCCGATGAGCGGATGTCGCGCAACAACTACCGTGGGGTCGTGCCGATCGTCGATGTCGCTCACCAGTTACGAGTCACGGAGGACCAGCTCCGGATACTCGCAACGATGCTGCCGCACGCCGTGTCGTTGGCCGTCGAGTGTCCGGAGGAGCCCTACGACGGTGATCTGCGTCCCGGTGACGTGATCGTCCGCTTCCTGCCGTGCAGCCCCTTCGACAGTGCTGACCTCGATCTCCTCATCGAGGTTCGATCGAAGTGGTTCGCCAGCCGGGCAGAGGACCGGAACCAGCGGTGCGAGCAGCTCCGCGATGCCGTCTGCGAGGCCGTCGGCCCCCTCAGCATCGGGGTCTACCTGTCTCTCCCGGTCGCAGGGTGGGCGCAGACCGATTAGTCCTTGCGGCCGCGGATGAGTCCGAGCGCCGGGCTGCGCGGTGTGGCGCCGATGAGCGGCCGGTGACCGCAACGTCATACGAGATGGAGGTTCTGACCTCGCGATTCGTATGGGGCCTGTAGTGCGGGCCTCGCCGGAGGTCGGTATCTGCCGTGATCCGCGCCGTCACGGGGCCGTGGGGCATCAACGCCGCGAAGCCGACCATGCTGCACCCACGGTTAGGGATGTATGGAC
>JAOPXF010000495.1 GCA_025965295.1 Nocardioides sp. | reverse complement strand
GCGCGATGCCGTCGAGGTGCTTGACGATCACGTCGCCGGTCGTGACCAGCTCGCTGATCAGCTCGCCCAGGTCGACCTCGTTGTCCTCGAGGAAGGTGCGCAGCGGGTTGGCGGTCGCCGAGCCGTTGTCGATGACGGCCCGGAGATCCTTGTCGGAGCCGGCGAGGCTCCCGCTGAAGAGCGCGAGCTGGCTGGCGAACGTCTTGATGGCGCTCGTCGAGTCGATCTGGCCGTGCAGGACCGTGTTGCTGTCCTTGATCAGGGCGGTGGTGACGTCGAAGTTCTCGTTGGCGGTCTCGATGAACGAGTTGCCGGTGTCGATGATCCGCTGGAGGTCCTGCCCGGTGCCGCCGAACGCCTTGCCCAGCTCGGTCACGGTGGTCTGCAGCGACGGCTTGTCGACCGACTCGACCGTGTCGGACAGGTGCGTCAGCAGGGTCTCGGTGGAGATCGGCAGCCTGGTGTCCTCGACCGCGATCTCGGAGTCGTCGACGAGGTACGGCTTGGTGTCGACCTGCGGCTGCAGCTCGACGTACTGCTCGCCGACGGCCGAGCGGTTGCCGACCACGGCGAGCGCGTCGGACGGGATGGTGTCGAAGGAGTTGTCGACATCGAGGTAGGCGTCGACGCCCTCGTCGGTCAGCACCAGCTTCTCGACCTGGCCGACCTTCACGCCGCGGTAGGAGACCTCCGCGCCGGCGAAGATGCCGCCGGAGTCCTTGAGGTGGGCGACCACGGTGTAGGAGTCGTCGAAGACCAGGCGGTCGAGGCGGGCGTAGCGGGCCCCAACCCAGCTGACCCCGAGCAGCGTGATGAGCACGAAGATCATCAGCTGGATCTTGGTGCGGCGCGTGATCATCGGACCACCATCCCGGGGACGAGGAGGCTCACGAGCGCCGGGTCGTAGAGCCTGGTCAGCTGTCTCATGGTCGGCCCCTGGGTCGTCGACCAGCCGGCCGTGGGGCCGTAGCCCGGGCGCGGCAGGGTCGGGATGCCGGTCGGCAGCCCACCGGAGCTGGACGGCAGCGGGAGACCGGGGATCTGGTTGAGCTCCTTGCAGACGTCCTTCTTCTCGTTCTTCTTCTTCTTGCACTCCTCGCGGAGCTGGGCGAGGGACTCGGCGTTGCTGAGCACCTTCTGGCAGGCCTTGCTGGTGAGGTCGCCGCTCTGGATGCACTTGAGCACGTTGTCGATGATCACGGTGGGGTCGATGACCGTGGGCAGGTTGGTCGGCAAGGTCGTCGGGCCGCCGGTGTCGCCGTCGACGCTGATGTCGAGCTCGACCGACAGGTTGGTGTAGTCGCCCATGTGCAGGTTGCGGGCCACCTGCGGGTCCCGGCCGACGACCTCGTCGACGAACGGGTAGGTCAGGAAGACGTTGAAGGCCTTGGTGAAGTTGTCGCCCGACGCGGCCAGCTCGGTCAGGACCGGCTCCAGCTGACGGAAGGTCTCGATGGTGGCGTCCTTGGATGCCTTGATCACCCGCACCCCCACGCCGCCGAGGCGGTTCAGCGCCTGGAGCATCTTGACCAGGTCGTTGCGCTGCTGCTCGAGCGACGTCAGCGCGCTGGGGAGCTCCTCGAGCGCGGAGTCGATCGAGCCCTGCTGCGTCTTGATGGAGACCGCGAGTGTGTTCAGCGAGTCGATCGCGTCGACGATCTTGCCCTTGTTCTCGTCGAGCTGGGTCATCAGGATCCGGATCTGGTCCAGGACCGACCGGGCGGAGTCCTCGCGCCCCTCGAGCGCGAGGTTCAGCTCGTGGGCGATGGTCTTGAGCTGGGCCACGCCGCCGCCGTTGAGCAGCAGGCTGAGCGCGCCGAGGACCTCTTCGACCTCGGGGTTGCGGCCCGAGCGCTCGAGGGGGATCGTGTCGCCGGACTCGAGCAGCGTGTCGCTCGCGCCCTCGGGCGGGGAGCTCAGGGAGACGAACTTCTCGCCGAGCAGGCTGGTCTGGCGGATCTCCGCGATCGCGTTGGAGGGGACCTTGGTGTCGCGCCGGATCTGCAGCGTCACCCGGGCGTTCTGGCCGTCGAGCTCCACGTCGGTCACCTGCCCGACGCTGACGTCGTTGACCTTGACGGTGGACTTGGGCACCAGGTCCAGGACGTCCTGGAACTCGACGGTCACCGTGATCGGGTTGTCGCCGACGCTGGCGCCACCGGGCAGCGGCAGCTTGTAGACGTCGAAGCCGCAACCGGTGAGCATCAGGGACCCGGCGAGGATCAGGAACAGCGCCTTGATTCGCATCATCGCCGCGCCTCCACGAGTCCGCCGAGCGTGAGGTCGAACCGGTCCTGAGGAGCACGCATCTCGGACCTGGCGAAGGTGGCGGCCCGCGGGAGCGCCTGCGAGATCAGGTCGCAGGCGTCACCGGAGGTGTCGGCCTGGCTGACGATCGAGCAGAGGAACGCGGCCGGGTCGGCGCCGATCTGCTGGCCGAGCTCGCCCTGGTTGGCGCGGGTGTCGAGGGTGCCGGCCTGCGGGTTGTAGGTGAGCGCGAGGTTGTTGAGCGCGAGCGGTGCGTCACGCAGCACCTCGTCGAGCGCGTTGCGCTGCTTGACGAGGACCTTGGCCACCCGGTTGAGGCCGGAGATGTTCTTGCCGAGGATCTCGCGGTTCTCCTTGACGAAGCTGGACACCTGGCCCATCGCCTCGGCCAGGTTGGCCAGCGACTGCGACAGCTCGTGGCGCTCGCCGGCGAGTGCCGTGGAGACGCTGCCGAGGGACTGGTTGAAGGCACGGACCGTCTTGTCGTTCTTGGCCAGGGTGCTGATGAAGCCCTCCAGCTCCGCGGCGGAGCCGAAGAGCTCCTCCTTGTTGTCGTCGAGGGTGCCGCTGAGCTTGCTGAAGTCGAGGATCGTCTGGTGGAACTGCGCACCCTCACCGCCGAAGTTCCTGGCGGTGGTCTCGATCAGGTCGGTCAGGGCGCCGTTCTTGTTGGCCCCGGTGGGCCCGAGCGCGACGTTCAGCTCGTCGAGGCTCGAGTAGATCTGGTCGAGCTCGAGCGGCACCGCGGTGCGGTCGACGTCGAGGACGTCGCCGTCGGCGATGACGTCGCCGCCGGTGTAGACGGGGGTGAGCTGGACGAAGCGGTCGCCGACCAGCGACGGCGCGATGATCACGGCCTTGGCGTCGGCCGGGACCTTGACGTCGGCGTCGTAGGACATCTCGACGACCACGTCGGTGCCCGACGGGGTCACCGAGTCGACGGTGCCGATCGGGACGCCGAGCACCCGGACCTCACTGCCCTCGTAGATGGAGATGGTCCGCGGGAAGTGCGCGGTCAGGGTCTTCTGGTCGGGACTGCGGAACATGGCGAACGCCCCGGCGACGACGAGCGCCAGGATCACGGTCGGGACCACGAGCCTCTTCAGCAGCGCCATCTCAGCCACCTGCCTGGGGGACCGGCGGGAGGTTCTGGATGTAGGTGTCGAACCAGGGCCCGGTGCCGAGCGTGTTCGCGAAGACGCGGTAGAACGGCGCCATCAGCCGCAGGCTGTTGTCGAGGTTGTCCTCGTTCTTGTTGAGGACCAGCAAGACGTTGTCGAGGTGGGTCAGCGCGGGCTTGAGGTCCGCGCGGCTCTGCTTGACCAGGGCGGTCAGCTCCTTGGACAGGGTCGAGGTGGACACCAGCAGGTTGTGCACGGCCTCGCGGCGCTTGACCAGCGCCCGGAAGAGGACGTCGGAGTCCTTCATCAGGCCGATGATGTCCTGGTCGCGATCGTTGAGGGTGCCGGAGACCCGCCTGAGGTTCTTCAGCAGCGAGTTGATCTGGCTGTCGCGGGCCGCGATGTTCGACGACAGCGCCGACACCCCGTCGAGCGCCCCCTTGAACTCCTCGGGCGTGTTGCGGCTCAGGTCGGCGAGCGTGGTGAGCGACTTGGCGAGCTGGTCGGTGTCGATCTGCTCGGACGTCTCGGCCAGCCCGGAGAACGCGTCGACCACGTCGTACGGCGAGCTGGTGCGCTCGACCGGGATCTCGCTGTCCGCCTTGAGCTGACCCTCGCCGGCCGGCTCCAGGGAGAGGTACATGGCGCCGAGCAGCGTCTTGACCTTGATCGCCGCGTGCGTGTCGGTGCCGAAGTCGGAGTCGGTCTTGACCCGGAAGGTGACCCGCACGTGGTCGCCCTCCAGCTCGACGCTCTCAACCTTGCCGACCCGGACGCCGGCGATGCGCACCTCGTCGTTGGCCTTGAGCCCGCCCGACTCCTTGAACGCGGCGTAGTAGGTGTCGCCGCCGCCGATCAGCGGCAGGTCCTGGGCACGGAACGCCGCCAGGATGAGCAGGAAGATGACGGCAAGGCTCACCGCCCCGACGATGACGGGGTTGCGCTCGCGGAAGGGGATGCTCATCCCAGGTCACACCTGTCTGAACCGGTCTTGTAGTCGACGGGCAGCGACTGGCCGCCGGGGAGTCGCACCTTGCCGTGGAACTCGCACAGGTAGAAGTTGAACCAGGAGCCGTAGATCGCCGTGCGGCCGACCTTCTGCAGCTTGATCGGCAGAACCTGCAGGGCCCGGTCGAGCTCGCCCTTGTTGCGGTCGAGGTTCTCGGCGAAGGAGCGGAGCTGCTTGACGTCCTCGACGAACGGCTGGCGGATCC
The DNA here is from genome assembly GCA_025965295.1 of Nocardioides sp. GTDB lineage: Bacteria > Actinomycetota > Actinomycetes > Propionibacteriales > Nocardioidaceae > Nocardioides. The sequence continues at coordinate 1,346 of JAOPXF010000495.1, read as the reverse complement.
CGGACACCAGGTCGGCGGTCTGCACCGAGAGGCTGGAGATCTGGTCGAGCGAGCCGAGGATCGCCTTGCGGTCGGACTTGAGCCCGTGCACGAAGGTGCGGAAGGTCTGGATCAGCTCGGACAGCTGGTCGTCACGGTCGCCGATGTGGTCGAGCACCTCGTTGAGGTTGTCGATCAGGCTGCCGATGAGCTGGTCGCGGCCGGCGAGCGTCTGGGTCACGGAGGCGGTGTGCGCGAGCAGCCCCTCGAGGGTGCCGCCCTCGCCCTGGAAGACCTGGACGATCTCGTAGGACAGCTTGTTGATGTCGGTCGGGGACAGCGCCTGGAACAGCGGCTTGAAGCCGTTGAACAGCACGGTCAGGTCGAGCGCCGGCGACGTCTGGTTCACCGGGATGGTGCTGCCGGGCTCGAGCCGCGCCGAGTCGCCGACCTCCTGGGACAGCGAGATGTAGCGCTGGCCGACCAGGTTGCGGTAGCGGATCGAGGCGTGCGTCGCCTTGCTGAGCGAGGTGTCGTCCTCGACCGAGAACGTGACCATGGCCCGCGTCCGGTCGACGATCTCGACGCCGTTGACGACGCCGACCTTCACGCCGGCGATCCGGATGTCGTCGCCCTTGACGACGCCGGTGGCATCGACGAACTCGGCCTTGTACTCCTTGCTGCCGGCGAACGTGATGTTGCCGATGACGGCCACCAGGACGCCCGTCGCCAGCGTCGTCACGACGATGAAGATCAGCAGCTTGGTGAGGTCACCCGCGGTGCGCTTGTCCAGCATCTTCATCGCAGCGACACCTCCGCGCCGCGCGCCATCGGCCCGAGGAGCAGGACCCCGAGGTCCGGGACCTGGTCGGCGGTGAGGCCGAGGGCGGGACCGAGCAGGGACTTGAGCAAATCCGACTCCTGGGGGCTGCCGGCGAGCCCGGTCGTGTTGCGGTAGTAGCTGGGCGCGACCCGGCTGGTGCCCTTGCCGGTGGGCTCGTCGACGCCGTCGTTGAAGTTCGGCTGGTGACGGACCGGGTTGGACTGCGACCACGGCGGCGTGGGGAGGTGCAGGCAGTTGGGGCCGCGGTCCTCGCCGTACCGGGGCCGATCCTGGGCGCCGTAGCCGCGGGGCTGGTTGGGCAGCGTCTCGAGGACGATGTGCAGCTCGAAACCGCGGAAGGCCTCGGCCTGCAGCTTGCCGGCGTTGACGATGCCGCTGGTCAGGCAGGAGAACTCGGGGGCGTACTTGGCGAACACCTTGAGCTGCTGGGCGCTGACCTTGCTGAGCCGGATCAGGTTGTCGCCGTTGTCGTCGAGGAAGCCCTTGGCCGTGTCGTAGAACGCCGCCACGTCGGTGAAGAGCG
>JAOPXF010000148.1 GCA_025965295.1 Nocardioides sp. | reverse complement strand
ACGCGGATCACGAACGGCGAGAGGTAGGCGCGCGGGCTGCGCAGCCCACGCGCCCGGGCGGCGTCCCGGGTCTCCAGCGCCAGCGCGATCGTGCCCGGGAGGGCCTGCAGCGCGAGGGAGAAGGTCAGCGCCACGCGCTCGGGGTCGACGCCAACGCGTCGCAGCGGCGTGACCCACCGGACGATCGCGTCGAGCATCGCGTTGACCGGGGTGGTGGCGCTGAGCACCATGGCCGCCAGGGCGAGAGCGAGCAGGTCGACCAGCGTCTCGATCGCCTTCGCGTAGCCCGCCAGCCACCACTGGAAGCCCGCGATCACGAGCGCGATGAGAAGGACGCCGCGGGCGGCCCGGACCAGCAGCGGCACCGAGACGCGCCCGACCGCGGCGAGCAGGAGCGCGATGCCGAGGAAGACCAGCGACCACGGCATGCTGCGCACCAGCACGATCGTCAGGCTGAGCGCGGCGAGCCCGGCCAGCTTCACGCCGACCGGCAGCCGGTGCAGCACCGAGTCGCCCGGCTGGTAGACCCCGACGAGGACCGGCTGGCTCACCCGGGCACCGAGGCCATGTAGTCGGCGATCGCCTCGGCGGCGGGGCCGTCGTACCGGACCCGGGCGTCCTCGACGACGATGACGCGGTCGCACCGGGCCGCCAGGTCGAGGTCGTGGGTGACGAGCACCAGTTGCTGGTCCAGGCCGAACAGCAGGTCGCCCACCCGCCGGGTGTTGGCGAGGTCGAGCAGGGTCGTCGGCTCGTCGGCCACCAGGATCGCGGGCTCGGTCGCGAGCACGCCGGCGAGCGCGAGCAGCTGCTTCTGGCCGCCGGAGAGCGCGTGCACGCTGACGTCGGCGTGCTCACCGAGGCCGTGCCGCTCGAGCACCTCGAGGGCACGCGCGCGCCGGCGCTTGCCGTCCTTCTCCGTGCGGCGCAGGGACAGCTCGACGTCCTCCACGCAGGTCGGCATCACCAGCTGGGCCGCGGGGTCGGTGAAGCAGAAGCCGACGCTGCGGCGCACCCGGGCGCCGTCGCGCGCGACGTCGACGCCGTCGACGACCACGCGTCCCGCGGTGGGGGAGACCAGGCCGTTGACCATCCGGGCCAGCGTGGACTTGCCGGACCCGTTGGCGCCCACGATGCCGATCCGCTGCTCGACCAGCTCGAGGGTGGTCGGCTCGAGAACGGTGCGGTCACCGGCGGGAGTCTCGACGGTGAGCGCCGCCCCCTCGAACCGGATCACGGGCACAGGCGCGGGCGCGGGCGGCTCACCGGCGGCGCAGGAGCTGCGGGAACGCGCGGTGCACCTCGGCGGCGACCAGCGCCACGACGGCCACCTTGAGGATGTCGCCCAGCCAGAAGGGGGCGTCCCAGCTCCAGGCCGTCGACCAGGACACGTCCGCCTGGAGCTTCATGCCGGCCACGCCCGCGGCGTGGTTGAGCAGCACCGCGGGCAGTGTGCACAGGAACACCACGAGCGCGCTGGTGGGTCCGCTGCGGCGGGTCGCGAGGACGACCAGCAGGCCGGCGAGCAGCGCGATGAACGGGAACGACCACAGGTAGCCCGCGGAGATACCCGTGAACACGCCGACGCCCGAGGAGTGCTCGGCGAAGACCGGTAGCCCGACGGCGCCGAGGGCCAGGTAGAGCGCCGTGGCGAGGAACCCGCGCACCGGCCCGAGGACGCAGCCGGCGAGCAGGACGCCGAAGGTCTGCAGCGTGAGCGGAACGGCGGCGCCGCCGACGGGGATGCCGCCGACGTAGGCACAGGCCGAGATCAGGGCCGCGAAGGCGGCGACCAGGGCCAGGTCGGTGGTGGTGAGGCGCTTCTTCACGGGAGCCTCGGTGGTGTCGGAGGCGGAGATCGTGCTCATGGGGGATCCTTCGGGCTCGGGCCACCTGAACGGTGGTCAGGTGAACGGTGTTCAGGTTAGGGTCGGGGCACCTCGCCGTCAATGCGGAGGGGGGCCGACGAGACCCCGCAGGAGTGTGAGATGCGCTACCGCCGTTCTGACGTCGTGGAGCGCGCGCTCGCCGTGCTCGACACCTACGGGCTCGCCGACCTGACCATGCGCCGCCTGGGCGCGGAGCTCGGCGTCCAGCCGAGCGCGCTCTACCACCACTTCGTGAACAAGCAGACGCTGCTGGCGGCGGTCGCCGACGAGCTGCTGCTGCGCGGCCGGCGCGCGCCGCGGCCGGACGCGTGGGACCAGCGTGTCGTCACCGTCTGCACCGAGCTGCGCGACGCGATGCTGGCCTACCGCGACGGCGCCGAGGTGGTCGCCACGGTGCACGCGTTCGGCCTCGGCGCGGAGGCGCCGTACGCCGAGCTGGTCGGTGCACTGGCCGACGGCGGCTTCGACGACGAGCTCGCCCGTACGGCGGCGCGCACCCTGCTGCACTACGTGTTCGGGCACACCGCCGACGAGCAGACCCATCTGCAGGCCGGCAGCGTCGGGGCGATCGAGGGTGGGCCACGCGAGCACTCCGACTTCGGGCTGGGCCTGGCGATCGTGATGGACGGCATCCGGCTGCGTCTGCCGGCGGCCCGATGAGGGTCGACCGGGTCGGGTTCACGTCGGTCAAGGGCACCCGCCACACCGTGCGGGACGAGATAGAGCTCGACGCCGACGGTGCGGTCGGCGACCGGTTGTTCTGCGCCGTCGACCTGGAGCGACGGCGGGTGCTTCGCACGGTCCAGAACCCCTCCCTGGTCGGTGTCCGGAGCCGGTGGGACGGCACGCGCCTCGAGGTGACCCTCCCGTCGGGCGAGGTGGGCGCCGGCACTCCCGCTGGCACCGGCGAGCACGTGGCCTGCGACTACTGGGGGAGGTCGGTCGAGCTGAGCGTGCAGGACGGGCCGTACGCCGCGCTGTTCTCGTCGTACCTCGGCTTCCCGGTGGTGCTCGCGGAGGCGCCGCGGGCCGGGGTGATCTACGGCAATCCGGTCAGCATCGTCACGACCGCCACCCTGGCCGCGCTCGGCGACCACCTGGGTGGAGCGGACCTCGACCCGGCCCGCTTCCGCGCCACGGTCGTCCTGGACGCCGGTGACCGACCGTTCCTCGAGGAGGAGTGGCTCGGGCGCGAGCTCCGGCTGGGGACGGCGCGCGTCCGGCTCGCCGCGCCGATCCCGCGCTGCGCCGTCATCGACCTGCACCCGGACACCGGCGAGCGGGACGGCCGGCTGCTCAAGGGGCTCGCGACGCTCCGCCCCGAGAGCGGCCCCGATGGGCCCGTCTGCGGCGTCGACGCGCACGTCACCGTCCCGGGTGTCGTCCGCCCGGGCGACCCCGTCGGGCTGCTCGACTAGCCCGGGTCCACTTCGGCCCCGTGCAGCTCCGCGAGCAGGACGGCGCCGGGCAGGTCGAGCTTCGTGCCGCGCAGCCGGGCAGCGGACAGGTCGACGCGGTCCAGGGTGGCGCCGCGCAGGTCGGCCCCGTCGAGGTTGGTGTCGCGCAGCGTCGCGCCGGAGAGCTGGGCGCCGCGCAGCGAGGTGCCGCTGAGGTCGGCCATCGACAGGTCGGCCTCGCGCAGGTCGAGGCCGCCGAGGTCGAGCTTCGAGAGGTTGGCGCCGCGCATCGTCACGCCGCGCCACTGGCCGCCGACGACCTTGATCGGGCGCAGCGTGCACTCGGCGAAGGTCGAACCGATCAGCTTGCAGCCCTCGAGCGTCGCGTCGAAGAAGCTCACCCGCCGGAAGTCGCACGCCACGAACGCCGAGCTGCGGTGCACCGAGGCGTTGAACCGGCCACCGTGGAAGGTGCAGCTCTCGAAGAGCGCCCCGGCGGTGGTCACCTCGCTGAGGTCCATGTCGGTGAACGTGCAGTCGACGAACGACGTGGCGCCCAGGTCGTCGGCGTACCAGTCCTCGTCGCGGTACGTCCGGCCGACGGCCGCGCCGTCCGCGGCCGGGTCAGACATCGAACGAGCCGCCACTGCGCCAGTAGACGGCGTTCTCGCGGGTCAGGAACTGGGCCTCGACGAGGTAGCGGCGCAGCGCGGCGTAGTCGGGATGCGCCCGCTCGAGGATCTCGTTGACCTCGGGCTCGCTGTAGCGGGTCCCCGGCTCGAACGACTGGGCGAGGTGGTCGAGGACGACCAGCAGCTTGGTGTACTTCGAGGGGATCGTGCGCAGTCGCCCGTCGGCGGTGAGGAAGTTGTCGAGCACCCGGCTCCGCTGGTCGGTCACGCCCGTCACTCCTCGGCCGCCAGCGCGAGCAGCTTGCGGGGCTTGGTGGCGGTGTCCAGGCCGCCGCCGACCGCGCGTCGCTCGAAGTGCAGGTGGCAGCCGTCGGGGGCCCCGTTGTCGGAGGCCTTCGCGATCAGCATCCCGGGCTTGATCCGGTCGCCCTCCTCGACGAACACCTTGCGGGTGTGGCCGATCACGAGGTCGTAGCCGATCCGGTAGTTGCGGATCAGCAGCGGGTTGTCGCCGTACGCCGGCCCGAGCGAGTCGTTGGACACGACCCAGCCGAGGCGCGGGCTGTAGAGCTTGGTGCCGCACTTCATCGCGATGTCGATGCCGTGGTGGAACCCGTGCTCGTGCCGGCAGCGCGGGTCGGGGGAGTAGTACGGGGCCCGGGTGCAGCCGAAGGGCACCATGATCCGGTGCGCGCCGGCGTACCACGGGGACGTGTAGTGGGTCTTGTCCTTGGTGTAGAACCGCCAGCGCGGGTCGGCGCCGGCGGACGACGGCAGCAGCCCCACGAGGGCGACGGTCAGGAGCAGGACGAGCAGGCGCTTCATGCGGCCCACGGTAGACGGTGCGGCGGGTCCGATGCCCCCCTCGGGAGATCCGTGCACCGCTTCCCGGTCGGAAGCCCGCCACTGCCGTAAAGTCTATAAAGTCGAGTGAATAACTGTCGTAAATCTCATCCTAGGAGCAACACATGAGCGCGGACACCATCGCAGGGCCGGTCTCGGGCACTAGGGGCGCCGTGGTCCGCCCCGGTTCGCCGGAGCTGGCCGCCCTGCTGGAGCGGCTCGCGGCCGGTGCCGCCGAGCGGGAGCAGCAGCGGTTGGCCCCCCACGAGCAGATCGGTTGGGTCAAGGAGGCCGGCCTGGGCCGGCTCCGGGTCCCGGTCGAGGAGGGCGGCGCGGGCGCCAGCGTGCGCGAGCTCTTCGAGGTGCTCATCGCCCTCGCCGAAGCCGACTCCAACGTCGCGCACATCCTGCGGACGCACTTCTGGTTCGTCGAGCAACAGCTCCAGACCGACGACTCCGCCGCGCGGGCCCGTGGCCTCGCGCTGGTCAACTCGGGCGCCCTGGTCGGCAACGGGTTCAGCGAGAAGAGCAAGCACCCGGTCGGGCTGTACTTCGACACGACGATCACGCCCGACCCCCAGGGCGACGGGTACCGGATCAACGGCACGAAGTTCTACTCGACGGGGACCATCTACTCCGACTACACCCAGATCTGGGCTGCCGCTCCGGACAACCGCATCGCGGGCGCCGTCGTACCCGTCAACCGCCCGGGCGTGACGCTGGGCGATGACTGGGACGGCTTCGGGCAGCGCCTGACGGGCACCGGCACCACGAGCCTCGACAACGTGCACGTCAAGGAGGAGGAGTTCTTCGACCTGGGGGAGCCCGACGGCGAAGCGGTGCCCGGCTACCAGGGAGCATTCCTGCAGCTCTTCCTCCAGGCGGTGACCGCAGGGATCCTGCGGAGCGTCCGCAACGACGCGGTCGCGCTTGTCCGTCGCCGGGACCGCAACTTCAGCCACGCCAGTGCACCCCAGGCTCCGACGCGGGACGCCCAGGTGCTGCAGGTAGTCGGCGAGATCTCCGCCGACGCGTTCGCCGCCGAGGCGATCGTGCTCGCGGCCGCCGACCGGATCCAGGACGCCGTCGACTCCGTGACCGACGGGCTGCCCAGCGCGGAGGCCGCGGCGGCCGCCCAGCTGGCCGCGGCACAGGCGAAGATCGCGGTCGACCGCTTCTCCTACGCGACAGCGGCCCGGCTCTTCGACGTCGGTGGCGCCTCGGCGACCCAGTCGGTCCACAACCTCGACAGGCACTGGCGCAACGTGCGCACGATCTCGACGCACAACCCGACCTTCCTCAAGGCCACCGCCGTCGGCGACTTCGAGGTCAACGGCACCGAGTTCCCGGCCAACGCCTACTTCTGACCCGGCCCCACCACGTCGCAGAGAAAGGCCCCACATGTCATCGGTCGGACTGACCTTCGTGGGAGCGGTGCTGTTCGTGAACGGCCTGCTCTTCCTCGGCAAGATCGACGCCAAGAGCGCCGGTGTCTTCAACCTGTTCGTCGGCGCGCTGCAGACCGCGATCCCGTTCTACCTGATCGCCACAGCGGACACGCCCGACGAGATCCTCGGCGCCGCCGGCATCTTCCTGTTCGGCTTCACCTACCTGTACGTCGGCATCTGCAACCTCGCCGGCTACGACGGGACGGGTCTCGGCTGGTACTCCGCGTGGGTCGCGATCATGGCGACCGGGTTCGGGGTCACCAACATCGTCCGCTTCGACGACGTGCCGACCGGGCTGCTCTGGCTGCAGTGGGCGGTGCTCTGGGGACTCTTCTGGGCCGTGCTCGCGCTGGGCATGGACCGCCTCACCGCGCTGGCCGGCTGGCTGACGCTGATCCTCTCGTTCACCACCTGCACCGTGCCGGGCTTCCTGCTGCTGCTGGGGGAGTGGGGTCGGGTGCCGACGTGGGCGCTGCTGGCCTCGATCGTGGCGACCGCGCTGGTGCTGGTGCCGGTCGCCCGGCGCTCCACCCGCCCTGCGACGGTCGGCGGTCAGCTCCAGCCCGCAACCGGCTGAGCCGGGCTCAGCGGCGGGTCAGGACGAAGAGCGGGATCTCGCGCCCGGCGAGGCGCTGGAACGCCGGAGCCGACGGCTGGAGATACACCCACTGCTGCCACAGCTGCGCGGCCTCGGCGCCGGTCGCCCGGCGGGCCCGGACGGGAACGGTGAGTCCGGCCAGGTCGATGGTGGCCTGCGGGTTCGCGGACAGGTTGTGGGTCCAGCCGGGGTCCTGGGGCCGACCCAGGTTCATCCCCGCGAGGGCCAGGTCGTCGCCGTAGGTGAAGCAGGCGACGGCGGTGGTGCGGGGCAGCCCCGTGCGCCGACCGGTCGTCGTCAGGGAGAGGACCGGCTGCCCGGCTGCGAACAGCCAGGAGCGGCGGAGGCGCCCGCCCGACCGGCGCAGCAGCCAGGCGTGGAGGCGGGTGGTCCGTCCGCTGAGGCGGCGCAGCCTCATCGGCGCCCGAGCCAGCCGCGCGATGCCCGCGCCCAGGACCGGGAGGTCGACCAGGCGGCCCAGGACGACTCCGGCCGCGCGTGGGCGACTCCGGCCCTCGAGCAGGTCGGCGAGGGTGGGCGGTCCGGCGTGGCTTCGTGGCATGACGGTTCCTTCTTGTGAACCTCTCAACACAGGTACGGTAGGACTCTCTTGAGAGGTGGTCAAGAAGATGCCGAGGACGAGGCCAACGGCCAGGGCGGAGAAGACGGCCGAGATCCTGCGTGCGGCCGAGGCGCAGCTGAGGGCCGGCGGGTACGAAGCCCTGTCGGTCGCGGGGCTGGCCCGGGACCTCGGGCTGGCGCAGAACACGCTCTACTGGTACTTCCCGTCCAGGGACCACCTGTTCGTCGCGGCCCTGGACTCGATGCTGGTCTCCCTCGCGGTGGGCAAGCCGACCACGGCCCGGGCGCCGATCACCCGGATCCTGTGGTTCACCGACCGGCTGGAGCCGCTGTGGCCGCTGCTCCGGACGCTCTACGAGATCCAGGAGCGCTCGGAGGTCGCCCGGGAGTTCCTCGCCCGCATCGACGAGCTGATCACGACGATGCTCGGCAACGCCTTCCGCGAGTCGGTGCCGTCCCGGGACCTGACGCGGACCGTGGCCGCGTTCCGCGCCACGGTCGAAGGGGTCTACGCCCGCGGCCTCGACACCGCCGAGCGGCACCGGATCCTGCGGTTCACCTTCGGGAGACTCGTGAGCTGACCGGTACCACGGCCCCCCGCAGCCGCTCGCACTCCTCGATGAGCCTGGCCCGCAGCGGCGCCCCCCGGTCGGCGAAGCGGCGCTGAGCGGCGGCGTACTCCTGCTTGCCCTCGGGCGTCTCGACCCGGAGCGGGTCGAAGCCCAGGTCGGTGAGGTCGTAGGGCGCCGCGCGCATGTCGAGCTCGCGGATGTCGCGGGCCAGCTCGAAGCAGTCGGCCACCAGGTCCGAGCAGATCATCGGCGTGAGCCGGAACGCGTGCTTGTACAGGTCCATCCCCGCGTGCAGGCAGCCCGGCTGCTCGAAGTCGGCGCGGTCGGCGCTGGTGGGGGAGAGCGTGTTCAGCGGACGCGCGGGCTCGGTGAAGAAGCGGAACGCGTCGAAGTGCGAGCAGCCGATCCGGTGCGACTCCACGACCTCGTCGGTGCCCGCGGCGCCGAGCCGCAGCGGCCAGTCGGCGTGCCGGGTCTGCTCCTCGGTCATCCGGTAGACCATCGCCCACTCGTGCATCCCGAAGCAGCCGAAGCTCGCCGGGCGGGCCGCCGTCGCGGTGAGCAGCCGGTGCAGCGACTCGAGCAGTGGCCGCTGGGAGTCGACGTACGCCGGGCTCACCGTCACGACATCGGGTCGTGTGCCTGAGGACGCGCCCGAGCGCGTCGTGGGGCACACGACCTCGTAGCCCTTGCCGCCGGGACCGTCCTCGAGCCCGACACCGAAGCCCGGGTGCCAGCGGCGCAGCTGGGCCGGCCGCTGGGAGTAGTAGGTGAAGAGGAAGTCGTGGACGGGATGCTTGACCCGCTCCGCACGGCGGGCGAGGTGCGGCGCGACGAACGCGTCGACGCGGGCCTCGTGCGCGGCCCCCCTCGCGGTCCACTCGGACTCGTCCAGCACCTCGTCGATCACCACCGCAGATTAGGCCGTGCCACACGGTCGATAGGCTCGACCCCGTGCGCATCGTCAGATTCACCACCGGAGAA
>JAOPXF010000147.1 GCA_025965295.1 Nocardioides sp. | reverse complement strand
CGAGCTGATCAGCTTGAGCAGCCAGAACTCGGTCATGACGTGGTTGGCGAGACCGAGGGCGATGCCGGCGGTGATGCAGGCGGCCAGGCGCCACTCGCCGAGCTGACCGGCGATCCAGTAGGTCGCGACCACCAGGACGGCGGCGACCAGGAAGGTCTTGCGCTGGTCGCGCAGCACCCGCAGCACCGAGGGCTTGCCGACGGTGGCGTCGCTCGGGTCGCCGGGCGCGGACAGGTCAGGGGAGGTCATGGCGCTCGTCATCTGCTCGGTCATCGGCTGGCCTCGGCTTCGCGGTCGTCACGGCCGCAGTGCGGAGCGGACTCGTACCCAGAAAGCCGTGATCCCAGCCAGGATGCCGACGCCGATGCCGACGAGTGTGAACGTGGGCGACGTGCCGGCCTGGTCGTCGACGAGGAGCCCGATGACCAGCCCGACGACGACGGCGCCGCTGAGGAGGCCGCCGAGACCCACGAGGTCGCGACCTCGTAGCCCGTTGTCGGAGTTCTCATCGGCCATCCACCCAAGTCGCTTTCATCGGCAGGCTTGAAGACGCCGGGACGGTGGTCGCTGGGGAAGCACCACTCGTCTGCGTCCGACGACGGCGTGAAACTACCACAGCCCGAGGGGCTCACCGGCACGGGGACCGGGGTCCTGCTGAGCGCGGTCGTCATGGCGGCGGCCGTTCCTGTCGGGGGCAGTTCTGGGGTGCTTGTGAAAACTAGCACAAAGTCCTGGAGGCCCGGTAACCGGCCCTGTCAGGCCTCGTCCGGTGCCGCGATCTCGGGCTTGTGGAGCACCGGGACCAGGAACGTCAGGCCCACCGTCACCGCCGTCATCGCGGCGAGCGAGATCCACGCCGGGGGCCCACTGTAGAGGCTCACCAGGACGGTTCCGAAGGCGACGAGACCGGCCCACAGCCACATGATGAGGACCGCACGGCGCTGGGAGTGCCCGATCTCCAGCAGCCGGTGGTGCAGGTGCTGCTTGTCGGGCGCCATGGGCGAGCGGCCGGCCCGCGTGCGGCGTACGACGGCGAGGATCAGGTCCACCATGGGGACGATCAGGATCGACACCGGCAGCAGCAGCGGCAGCAGGGTGGGCAGCAGGCTGGCGCGCGAGCCGCCGGCGCCCTGGCTGATCTCGGTGCCGGAGAACTGCCCGGTGAGGGTGAGGGCGCTGGCCGAGAGCACCAGCCCGATCAGCATCGATCCGCTGTCGCCCATGAACAGGCGGGCCGGATGGAAGTTGTGCGGCAGGAAACCGGCGCAGGCGCCGGCGAGCGAGGCACTGAGCAGGGCCCCGGTGGTCGCGAGCGAGACCCCGTTGTAGTGGGCCAGCTGGTAACAGAACACGAAGAACGCGACGGCCCCGATGCCGACGACCCCGGCCGCGAGCCCGTCCAGCCCGTCGACGAAGTTGACCGCGTTGACGGTCGCCACGACGACGAAGCCGGTGAGCAGGGCCCCCTGCGCGGGCTGCAGCGGGAACTGGGTGCCGTCGCTGCTGGTGAAGAAGACGTACTGGATCCCGAACGCGATGAGGAACCCCGCCGCCAGCAGCTGTCCGCCGAGCTTGGTGAGCGCGTCGAGCTCGAACAGGTCGTCCAGCACGCCGACCGCACAGATCAGGGCACCCGCGATCAGCACGATCCCGGCGTCGCGGAAGACGAACGGGCCGCTGGTGGAGAGGAAGGGCAGCTCGCGCGCCACGACGTACGCCGCGACCAGGCCGCCGAGCATCGCGAGACCACCGAGGTAGGGGATGGGCTCGGCGTGCACGTCGCGGTCCCGCACCTCGGCGACCGCGCCCGTGCGCAGCGCGATCTCCCTCGCCACCACGGTCAGCAGGTAGGTCACCGAGGCGGCGACGAGGAAGACGAGGGCGTATTCGCGCACGAGGCGGTCAGCCCTCGTCCGTCAGGGTGGCGCCGAGCGGCTCGAGGACGGCGTTGAGCTCCTCGAGGGAGAGGGCGCCGCGACGCAGGACCCGCCCCTGGGCGCCCGTGACGTCGACGATGGTCGAGGCCTCGCCACCCGGGGACTCCCCCGCGTCGACGATCACGTCGACCGACTCCCCCAGCATCTCCTCGGCCTGGTCGGCGTCCGTGGCCGCGGGCATGCCGGTGAGGTTGGCGGAGCTGACCGCCAGGGGGCCGGTGCGCTCGAGGATCTCGCGGGCGATCTCGTGGTCGGGCATCCGGATGGCGACGGTGCCCCTGGTGTCGCCGAGGTCCCACTGCAGCGAGGTCTGCTGGTGGCAGACGAGGGTCAGTGGGCCGGGCCAGAACGCGTCGATCAGGGCCCGGGCGTAGCCCGGCACGCGAACGGCCAGGGCGTCGACGGTGGTGGCCGCGCTCACCAGGACCGGCGGCGGCATCTCGCGGCCGCGGCCCTTGGCCGCGAGCAGCGCGCGCACGGCAGCCGGGTCGAAGGCGTCGGCACCGATGCCGTAGACCGTGTCGGTGGGCAGCACCACCAGATGGCCGCGCTGGACGGCCAGGCTGGCCGCCTGGACGGCGGCCTCGCGTTCGTCTGCTGTGCCGGTGGGGAAGCGCTCGCTGGTCACGGCCTCATCGTGCCAGTCGCGCGGTCACATAGCGCGCGCGGCCCGCGAGGTCCCGGTGGTCGCGCACCTCGACCCAGCGCCCCGACCCGGCGAACACCTCCGGGGCGGTCTCGCCCTGCTGGTCCGCGTGCTCGGCACCGACCACCCCTCCCGGGCGCAGCAGGAGCGCGGCCCGCCCGGCCAGCACCCGCATCGCGTCGAGGCCGTCAGCACCGGAGAACAGCGCGAGGTGCGGGTCGTGGTCGCGGGCCTCGGGCGCCACGGACTCCCAGGCGTCGAGCGGGATGTACGGCGGGTTGCACGTCACCACGTCGACCGTCCCGGCCAGCTCCTCGAACGCGGTCGCCATGTCCCCGAGGCGCAGGTCGACACCGGTGCCCTCGAGGTTGCGGACCGCCCAGCCGTGGGCCGACTCGCCCAGCTCGACGGCGTGGACGTCGGCTCCGGGCACCTCGTCCGCGATCGCGGCCGCCACGGCTCCGGAGCCGGTGCACAGGTCGACCACCACCGGGCGCCGGCCCTGCCCGGCGACGGCCTCGGCCTGCTCGATCGCCCAGCCGGCCAGCAGCTCGGTCTCGGGACGGGGCACGAAGACGCCGGGCCCGACCCGCAGCTCCACGTGGCGGAAGGGTGCGAGGCCGGTCAGGTGCTGGAGCGGCTCCCGGGCGGCCCGCCGGGCCACCAGGGCGCCGTACGTCGCGGCCCGGTCGGCGGGGACCTCGTCGACGAGGACCAGGGCGCCTCGCGTTGTGCCCAGCACGTGGGCGAGCAGCTCGGCCGCGTCGTGCTCGGGACTCGCGACGCCGCCCGCCGTCAGCGTGGCCGTTGCCTCGGCGAGCAGCCGGCGCCGCTGCGCCACGCCCGCCATCAGGACTCGAGGGCGTCGAGCTGGGCGGCCAGGTCGGCCTCGATGCAGGAGTCGAGGACGGGCTGGAGGTCGCCGTCGAGCACCTGGTCCAGGTTGTAGGACTTGTACCCGGTCCGGTGGTCGGAGATCCGGTTCTCGGGGTAGTTGTAGGTGCGGATCCGCTCGGAGCGGTCCACGGTGCGCACCTGGCTGCGCCGCGCGTCGCTGGCGGCCGCGTCGGCCTCCTCCTGCGCCGCGGCGAGCAGCCGGGCCCGGAGGATCCGCATCGCCTGCTCCTTGTTCTGGAGCTGGCACTTCTCGTTCTGGCAGATGGCGACGATACCGGTCGGGACGTGGGTGATGCGCACCGCGGAGTCGGTGGTGTTGACGCTCTGACCGCCGGGGCCGCTGCTGCGGTAGACGTCGATACGCAGGTCGTTCTCGTCGATCTGGACGTCGATCTGCTCGGCCTCCGGGAAGACCAGGACGCCGGCGGCGCTCGTGTGCACGCGACCCTGGGACTCCGTGACCGGCACCCGCTGGACGCGGTGGACGCCGCCCTCGAACTTGAGCTGGGCGTACGGCGCCTCCCCCGGCTCCGGAGTGCCCTTGGCCTTCACCGCGACCGTGACCGACTTGTAGCCGCCGAGGTCGGACTCGTTGGCGTCGAGGATCTCGACCTTCCAGCCCCGCTTCTCGGCGTAGCGCGTGTACATGCGGAGCAGATCGGCCGCGAAGAGCGCAGACTCCTCGCCGCCCTCACCCGACTGCACCTCGAGGATCACGTCCTTGTCGTCGGTGGGCTCGCGCGGCACCAGCAGCCGGCGCAGCCGCTCCTCGGCCGTGGCGACCTTGCCGACCAGCGCCTCCGCCTCCACCGCGAAGGCCGGGTCGTCCGCGCCGAGCTCGCGGGCCGCCCCGAGGTCGTCACCGAGCTGCTTCCAGTCGCGCCAGGCCCCGATGATCGAGGACAGCTGGGCGTAGCGCTGGTTGAGGCGCTTGGCCAGCCGGGCGTCGGCGTGCGTCTCGGGCGCGGCGAGCTGTCCCTCGAGCTCGCGGTGCTCGGAGAGCATGCCCTCGACTGCCTCGAACATGGACACCCCTTGCCGGTCGCGCTGGTCGGGACCACAGACCGTGGCCTCCGGAGAAATCACGAGCGCCGGCTCCCGCACGTGGCGAGAACCGGCGCTCGGTCGGAGCTACTTGGAGTCGGCAGCCTTCTCGGCCGTCTTGTCGGCCGTCTTGGCGTAGCGGGCCTGGAACCGGGCGACGCGGCCGCCGGTGTCGAGGATCTTCTGCTTGCCGGTGTAGAACGGGTGGCACTGCGAGCAGACGTCGGCGTGCATGGTGCCGGACGTGGCAGTGCTGCGGGTGGTGAACGTCGCGCCACAGGTGCAGGTCACCGTGGTCGCGGTGTACTCCGGGTGGATGTCCTTCTTCATGGTGTCCTCTCAGTCGCCGGGTCGCCCTCCGCGCCTTGCGGACAGCGTGAACCGGAACCAAGGGTCAATTGTGCCACCCCGGTCCAACCAGGCTCTAATCAGCGTCCGCCGTCGCGACCGGAGCGTCTGATTCCGACGCGGCTGGGGGTTCGTCGCCCTGGAGACGCAGGCGCAGCACCACCGTCGTGCCCTCCCCCTCCTCCGACTCGATCACGAGGTCCCCCGCGTGCTTGTCGAAGATGGTCTGCACGATCCGGAGCCCGAGACCCGTGCCCGCGATCTCGTTCGTGACCGCGTTGGTGGCCCGGAAGAAGCGGGTGCCGAGCCGGTCCAGCTCGGCCGGCGGGATCCCGATGCCGTGGTCGGTGATCGAGATCTCCACGGACCGCACCGCCCGCGTGATCCCGACCTCGACGGTGCCGCCGTCCCGGCTGAACTTGACCGAGTTGCTGAGCACGTTCAGGAACGCCCGGTGGAGCATCGGCCGGTCGCCGAGGACGGCCAGCGGCTCGTCGGGCGAGGTCACCTCGATTCGGATGCCCCGCCGGGCTCCCGTGATGCGGACGTCGGTGACCACGTCGCGGACCAACCCGACGAGGTCGATCTGCTCCAGGTCGGTGTCGCGGGCCTCCGCTCGCGAGAGGGTCAGCAGGTCGTCGATGAGCGTCTTGAGCCGCTGGACGTTGCGCCGGGTCGCCTCCAGCATCCGTTCGTGGCGCGGGGTGAGCACCTCCTCGAACTCCTCCGCGACCATCTCCAGGTAGCCGCTGATCGTGGTCAGCGGGGTGCGCAGCTCGTGGGACACGTTCGAGACGAAGTCGTCGCGCGCGGTGTCGAGGCTGCGCAGCTCGTTCTGGATGCGTCCCTCGACCGCCCGGGCGCGACCCTGGGCCTCGTTGAAGCTGTTCAAGGCCGCGGCGACGGCGCGCACCTCCTTGGGTCCCGAGGTCGCGGCGTGCACGTCCGGCTCGTTGCGGGCCATCCGCTGGACCACGCCCTCGAGCTCGAGGAGCGGGTCGGACAGCTCCGTCAGCAGGCGTCGGCGGGCGCGGGCGACGACGAACCAGGCGCCGACCGCGAGGACGAGGATCGCGATGATCGTGCCCTTGAGGCGGAACCCCGCGTCGGCGTTGGCCTGCCGCACCCTCCGGTCGAACGCCTCCGTGGTCTCCTGGTGCGCGGAACGGAGCGCCGCGAACCGCTGCTGCCCGAGCCGGAAGCGCTTCTCCTGGAACGTGCCAGGGCCACCCGGAGCCTCGATGCGCGGCTGGGCGTAGCGGTCCAGCCAGGACTGGGCGGCCCGCTCCTGGTCGGCCACGAGGCGGGCCAGCTCGAGGTCACCCTCGGCGAAGCGCCGCACCCGCGTCTCGTGGGCGGGCAGCCGGGCGAGCGCCTGACGGTAGTCGTCGACCGATGACGCCTCCCCGCTGCGGGCGTAGGCACCCACCGCGGCCTCCATGTCGGTGAGGTCCTGCAGCAGGTCCTGGTTGGCGGCGGCCGCGGGCTGCAGGTCGTCGCTGAGGTAGTCGACCGAGCGGGTGGAGAGCACCACGCCGGTGATCGCGATCAGGGCCATCAGCCCGACCAGCAGCCAGACGCGGAAGATGACGGGGGCCACCAGACGCGCGACCGGACGTCCACCACTCATCTGGAACCGAACCCCCTGCGCCGCACGACCCCCCAAGATCCGGAGCACCACGGTACCGCCGCCGGTGGGCGGGCAGAGCCGGAAACCGTGGATCCGCGGAGGGCCGCCGCGCTCAGGTGGATCGGGACAGAAGTGCCTGCACGCGGGACGCGAGCTCGCGGGGGCTGAACGGCTTGGTGATGTAGTCGTCGGCGCCGGAGTCGAAGCCGGTCTCGACGTCGGACTCCTGGGCGCGCGCGGTCAGGAGGATGACGGGGAGGTCGGCCAGGGCCGGGTCGGCCCGGATCACCCGGATCGCGTCGAGACCCGACACGCCGGGCATCATCACGTCGAGGACGGCGAGGTCGGGGCGCTGTGCCTGACAGGCCTCGATGGCGGCGGCGCCGTCGGACACCGCGATCACGTCGTGACCGAGGGTCGAGAGCTTGAACTCGACGAGCTCTCGGATGTCGACGTCGTCGTCAGCGACCAGGATGCGAGCCACGTGTTTCCCTTCTCGTGCCGATGTGCCAGCAGCCTAGGGTATGGCGCGGGCCGCGTCAGTCGCTGCCTCCAACGGTGGGAGTGGTCTTCTGCACCTGCATGAGGAACTCCATGTTGCTGGAGGACTTCTTGAGGCGCTCGAGCAGCAGCTCGAGGGCCTGCTGACCGTCTAGACCTGAGAGGACTCGACGGAGCTTCCAGATGACGGCGAGCTCCTCCTTGCTCATCAGCAGCTCCTCGCGGCGGGTGCCGGACTGGATCGCGTCGATCGCCGGGAAGATGCGCTTGTCGGCGAAGTCCCGGCGCAGCCGGATCTCCATGTTGCCGGTGCCCTTGAACTCCTCGAAGATCACCTCGTCCATCTTCGAGCCGCTCTCGATCAGCGCGGTCGCCAGGATCGTCAGCGA
>JAOPXF010000134.1 GCA_025965295.1 Nocardioides sp. | reverse complement strand
CGCCCTCCGACACCGGCTCGCCCTCCTCCACCCCCACCGGCCCCGTCGAGCCGACCATGCCGGCGGCTGCGAAGAAGCACACGGTCGCCGGCGCGAAGGCGTTCGTGAAGTTCTACTGGGACATGGCCGATTATGCGCAAGCTTCCGGAGATCTGGCAGGTCTGACAACCCTCACCAGCGAGAACTGCGACGCGTGCAATGGGGGCGCTTCCTACCTCAAGAAGGTGTTCGCCAAAGGCGGTCACATCCGAGGGGGCGAGACCACGGTAACCATTCAGGACGCCTCGAAGATCTCGGCTGGCAACCACATTGCCTTCCAAGTCAAGGCACAGGTCAAGAACACACGTCAGGTTGTCGACTACCCCGGGAAGGTCAAGGACGAGGTCTATCCAGCGTCAACAGTGCTAGCGCAATTCATTGTCGATCCCGCGCCGGGTGGACTGAAGATCGCCTATTGGGACTCTCGATCATGACAGCGGGTAAGCGACCCCTAGGAGCCTGGGCAGGCCTTCTGCTGGGCAGTTGCTTCCTGGCGTATCCGAGCTTCGCTGTAGACGGATCGAGTGGTCCGTCCACGCACACCGAGACGAACGGCAACGGCTTCACAGTTCATAGTTCTGACGACTCTGCAGACGGCGGCGGGGTGACGACTGACGTCAGTGACGTGAGCGGGCAGTGGCAACACCAGCCGATGTGCGACACCGGGGGCGCGGCAACTTGCGTCGACTTCCTCACGTGCCCCGACGGAACTCCGGTGATCCATTGGTGGTTCGTCACCGCCGCCGGCCAGACCACTTCCGAGGACTACGTATGTCCAGATGAGGCACTCGCCCAACCCCAGATCACGTCTGACATCGTCCTGCGGGCGCTGCGCCGCATCGACTTGCCCAAGTCGCAACTGATCGTCCAGCCACCCGGCGGGGAGACCTTGGTGAACTTCGCGACGAACTTCTACACCGAGCAGGGCCCGTTCAACCGGACCGTGCGGCTCCTCGGCCAACGCGTGGACCTGAAGATCTGGCCCAGCCAGTTCGGGTGGCGCTTCGGGGACGGCCGCACCCTCGCCACCCAGAGCGCCGGTGCGCCGTACCCCGACCTCGAGATCACCCACGAGTACGCCAGGAAGGGCGGCGTCCGCCCCAGCGTCGACACGACGTACGCCGCCCAGTTCCGCGTCAACGGCGGGCCCTGGCGCGACGTCAACGGCACCGTCACGATCCCCGGCAACCCCGTCCAGCTCCAGGTCCGCACTGCCAGCCCGATCCTCGTCGGCTACCACTGAGGGTGAACCAGATGAGCCGGCGAACCCCCCGACACTCACTCAGAGCGACCCTCGCTCTCGGTGTGGTCGTTCCGCTCCTCGCGCTGGGCGGTTGCTCGGGCGACGACCCCGAGCCCAAGATCGCGCCCACGACCAGTACGTCGCCCTCCGACACCGGCTCTCCTTCCCCGACGCCCACCGGGCCCGTGGAGCCGACCATGCCGGCGGCTGCGAAGAAGCAGACAGCCGCCGGGGCTGAGGCGTTTGTTCGCTACTACCTCGACATCGTCAACTTCTCCCAGAGTTCGGGCGATCTCAGGACTCTCAGAAGGATCGCGGATCGTGAATGTGGCGCATGCTCAGCAGGCCTGCATTTCCTTGAGCGCACCTTCTCTGAGGGGGGCGAGATCCGCGGTGGGTCCGCCTCGCTAACCCGAGCGACGTCGGGGCTGCTGAACACAGGGGACTACCAGGTCAGAGGCGACCTCGTCAGCAGGCGACAAGTCGTCGACATGCCCGGATCGCGACGCGACAAGGTCTACCCAGGTGGCACCATCACCGTCCAGTTCATCGTCTCCCCCGAAGACCACAGTTGGCTTGTTGCGTATTGGGACAAGGCGCCGTCATGAGCGTCCGCGCATCCGCTGGTGCCATCGCAGTCCTCCTAGCCGTCGTTGTCGGTCTTGCCCAGCCGGCACGAGCGGATCGGTCACATACCCACACGGGGAGCGGCGCCTCGGCATTCTTCGTGACCGGGTTCCAAGACGACGGCCAGGACAGCGGAGATGGAGGACCCGCATCCACAGTGACAGACACAGGACACTGGATCTCCCAGAATGTCTGCGAGTCCGGAGGCAGTGCCACCTGCGTCGAAGTCCTGCGCTGCGAGGACGGAACTCCCATGGTGCAGTGGATTCACTTCGATGCTTCAGGGGCACAGACATCGACACACTTCTACTGCCCCGACACCGGTCCGGTCGTGGCTACGCCGCAAGTAACCGGCGGAATGGTGCTCCGCGCGCTGCGCCGCATCGACCTGCCCCAGTCACAGCTGATCGTCCAGCCCCCGGGCGGCGAGACGCTGGTGAACTTCGCGACGAACTTCTACACCGAGCAGGGCCAGCTCACCCGCACCGTGCACCTGCTCGGCCAGCGGGTTGACCTGAAGATCTGGCCCAGCCAGTTCGGGTGGCGCTTCGGGGACGGCCGCTCGCTGGCCACCGAGAGCGCCGGGTCGCCGTACCCCGACCTCGAGATCACCCACGAGTACGCCCGAGCAGGCGGGGTCCGCCCCAGCGTCGACACGACGTACGCCGCCCAGTTCCGCGTCAACGGCGGACCCTGGCGCGACGTCAACGGCACCGTCACCATCCCCGGCAGCCCGCTCCAACTCCAGGTCCGCACCGCCAGCCCGATCCTCGTCGGCTACCGCTGAGGTGAACCAGATGAGCCGGCGAAACCCCCGACACCCACTCAAAGCGGCTCTCGCGCTCGGTGTGGTCGTGCCGCTCCTCGTGTTGGGCGGTTGTTCGGACGACGACCCCGAGCCCCGCATCGCGCCCACGACCAGTACGTCGCCCTCCAACACCGGCTCTCCTTCCCCGACGCCCACCGGCCCCGTCGAGCCCACCATGCCCGCGGCTGCCCGCCAGCACACGGCAGCGGGGGCCAAGGCGTTCGTGAAGTTCTACTGGGAGATGGTCAACTACGCCCAGGTCAGCGGCGTCCTGCAACCGCTGGTGCGACTCGGCGACGAGAATTGCGGTGCGTGCTCAGGAGGTGTCGACTTCCTGCGGAAGATCTTCAACGCAGGCGGGGTGGTTCGTGGAGGCGCGGTCACGGTTTCGAACCTCGAAGCGATCCGGGTCAAGGCGGGAAGCCACGTGTCGTGGCGAGTGCTGGCCGACGTGACGAACACCCGCCAAGTCGTCGACCTTCCCGGTAAACGAAAAGATGAGACCTACCCCGCGGGCAAGTTGTCGCTCCAACTCATCATCGATCCCCAGCCAAACGGTTGGACTGTCGGGTACTGGGACGAGGCACCCAAATGAAGCGAACCTGGGTAGCGGTGTTCTTGATGTCTTTGCTGATGTCGAGCGTGCTGGGCACCTGGGCCTCGGCTTGGGCGGGTGATGGCACTCACGCCAACCCGACAACATCTGGATTCCTCGTCACTGGGCTCGATACCGCCAACGCAGATTCCGGCGGCATTGCCGAGCCGACTGCGGCAGCCGAGGGTCACTGGATCTCGCACCCCCTCTGTGCGTTCGGCGGCAGCGCCACCTGCGTGGATGTTCTGCGATGCGAGGACGGAACCCCCATGGTCGAATGGGTGCTCGTTGGAGACGACGGGCAAGAGATCAGTCGATACCGATACTGCCCCGACTCGGGCTCAGTCGCGGTCGCACCACAGGTGACGCCGGGAATGGTGTTGCGCGCCCTTCGCCGCATCGACCTGCCTCAGTCACAGCTGATCGTCCAGCCCCCCGGCGGCGAGACGCTGGTGAACTTCGCGACGAACTTCTACACCGAGCAGGGCCAGCTCACCCGCACCGTGCACCTGCTCGGCCAGCGGGTCGACCTGAAGATCTGGCCCAGCCAGTTCGGGTGGCGCTTCGGTGACGGCCGCTCCCTGGCCACCGAGAGCGCCGGGTCGCCGTACCCCGACCTCGAGATCACCCACGAGTACGCCAAGGAAGGCGGGGTCCGCCCCAGCGTCGACACGACGTACGCCGCCCAGTTCCGCGTCAACGGCGGACCCTGGCGCGACGTCAACGGCACCGTCACCATCCCCGGCAGCCCCGTCCAGCTCCGGGTCCGCACCGCCAGCCCGATCCTCGTCGGCTACCACTGAGCCCGACCCCCGCGGCCCGTCTAGGCTGGCCGCATGCCCCGCCCCCTGGTCGTCAAGGTCAACTGCGGCAGCGACGACGCGGAGCGCTGCAACCAGGGCTTCACGGTCGCGACGATGGCGGCCGCCGCCGGCGCCGAGGTCTCGCTCTGGCTCACCGGCGAGGCCGCGTGGTTCGGGGTCCCGGGCCGGGCGGAGGAGTTCACGCTCCCCCAGGCCACGCCCCTGGCCGAGCTGCTCACCGCCGTGCTCGCCGGCGGCCGGGTCACCGTCTGCTCGCAGTGCGCCGGGCGCCGCGGGATCACCGAGGGCGATCTCCGCGACGGCATCCGGATCGCCGGCGCCGCGGTCTTCACCGAGGAGATCCTCCGACCCGACGCGCAGGCCCTGGTCTACTGACCCAGCCCGTCGAGGACCGCCTCGGCGAGCGCCCGGGCGCCGTGGGGCGTCGGGTGCACGCCGTCGAAGGAGAGCCCCGGCAGCCAGTCACCGTCCGGGTCGACGAGCGAGTCGCCGAGGTCGACGTACGTCGCCCCCGTCTCGCGGGCGACCTCCTCCTCGGCCTGGGCCATGGCGTCCACGGGCCTGAGGTAGAGCCGGTCGATCGGCGGCGGGCCGATCACCCACACCTCGGCCCCGGCGGCCCGGGCCTCCCGCACCATCGCGGCGAGGCTCTCCGCCGACGCGTCGACCGGCAGCCCCTGGAGCACGTCGTTGGTGCCGCCCATGATGACCACGGCCTCCGGCCGGCGCGCGAGCACGTCGCTCTCGAAGCGGGCGGCCAGCTGGGCGAGCGTCTGGCCGGCGAGGGCGACGTTCGCGTCGAACGCCCACGGCGATCGGTCGTCGTCCACCGCGTAGCGGACCCACGAGCCGGCGCCGGGCCGCGCGCCGTACGACGGGGAGTCGGCCTGGGTGATGGAGTCGCCCACGAAGACCGTCCGCAGTCGCGCGTTCTCCACGTCGTCGTCCTTCCCGGACCGCGCGCGGAGGACCACGGCGACCACGGCCACGAGCAGGACGAGGACCCCGACGGCCACCCACCCCCGCGCTCGGCTCACGTCCCGATCCTGCCCGATGCCGCGAAGCACGGGACTCCGGCGCCGCAACGCACTACCCTCGCTCTCGATGGACTCGGCTCCTGAAGACCCCCACAACGAGGCCGAGGAGGGCTCTCGGCGGGATCAGCCGCGCCCGGACGAGGGCGCCCGGCGCTGGCGTCGCCGCGTCGACTCGGCGTCCACCGTGCCGCCGGAGACCCACGAGCAGGCCGTACGCCGGGCCGCCGAGCAGACCGCCGCCGCGCACCGGGCCGCGAAGCTGCACCGCGCCGCCGAGCTGGCCGCCGCCGAGCAGGCCGCC
>JAOPXF010000089.1 GCA_025965295.1 Nocardioides sp. | reverse complement strand
CTGGAAGCCGTCGCCGACCCAGCAGCTCGCCGCGTCGCTGACGATGGAGCTGCTCGAGTAGGCCGGGATGCCGCCGGGCGTCATCAACATGCTCCCCGGCGACGGCCTCGACGTCTCGAAGGTCGCGCTCGCCAGCCCCGACCTCGCCGCTATCCACTTCACCGGGTCGACGCCGACCTTCCAGCATCTGTGGCGCGAGGTCGGCGCGAACATCGCCAACTACCGCTCCTACCCGCGCATCGTCGGCGAGACCGGCGGCAAGGACTTCATCGTCGCCCACCCGTCGGCCGACCCCGACGTCACCCGGGTGGCCATGATCCGCGGCGCGTTCGAGTTCCAGGGCCAGAAGTGCTCCGCCGCGTCGAGGGCGTACGTCGCCCGCTCGGTGTGGAACAAGCTCCGCGACGAGTTCCTCGCCGAGGTCGAGGGCCTGACCATGGGCGACGTCACGAACCTGTCGAACTTCATGGGCGCGGTCATCGACGACCGGGCCTTCGCCAAGCACAAGGCCGCGATCACGCGGGCCAAGCGCAACAAGCACCTCACGGTCCTCGCCGGTGGCCAGGTCGACGACTCGGTCGGCTACTTCGTGCGGCCGACGGTCGTGGAGTCCACCGACCCGGCCGACCAGATGTTCTCGACCGAGTACTTCGGCCCGATCCTGGCCGTGCACGTCTACGAGGACCGCGACTTCGAGAAGGTCGTCGCGCAGCTGGAGTCGTTCGCCCCGTACGCCCTGACCGGCGCGATCATCGCCCAGGACCGCAACGCGATTGCCTGGGCCCAGCAGGAGCTGCGCTTCGCGGCCGGCAACTTCTACATCAACGACAAGCCGACCGGCGCGGTCGTCGGCCAGCAGCCCTTCGGCGGCGGCCGGGCCTCCGGCACCAACGACAAGGCCGGTGCCGCGGTCAACCTGCTCCGCTGGACCAGCCCGCGCAGCATCAAGGAGACCTTCGTCCCCCCGAAGGACTACCGCTACCCGCACATGGGCTGAGACACATGTAACGCGCTGTCCACCTCTCTTGTGCGCCGCTGCAACGGCGCACAAGTAGGGCGGACAGCGCGTTACCTGCGCGAAGGCGCGGAGGTCAGCTCGCGTCGAGGAACGGGTAGTCGGTGTAGCCCTCGGCGCCGCCGCCGTAGAAGGTCTCGCCGTTCGGCTCGTTGAGCTCGGCACCGGTCTCCCAGCGGGCCGGCAGGTCGGGGTTGGCCAGGAACAGCCGTCCGACGGCCACCGCGTCGGCGAGGTCCTCGTCCAGGATCGCCTGGGCGGACTCGCGGGTCGTGATCTGCCCGAAGCCGTCGTTGGCGATCACGACGCCGCCGAAGCCCTTGCGCAGGCGCTGGGTCAGCTCCTGGCGGGGGTCGGCGAGGATCGAGAGGTAGGCGAGGCCGAGCGGTGCGATCGCGTCGACGAGGTGCGTGTACGTCGCCTCCACGTCGGCCGGGTCCGGCTCGGTGGCGCCCTGGATGTTGTGGGCGGGCGAGATCCGGATGCCGACCCGCTCGGCGCCGACCGCCTCGGCGACCGCGCGCGTCACCTCGATGGCGAAGCGGGCGCGGTTGGCCGGAGACCCGCCGTACTCGTCGGTGCGCTCGTTGGAGCCCGGCGCGAGGAACTGGTGGATCAGGTAGCCGTTGGCGGCGTGCACCTCGACGCCGTCCAGGCCGGCCTCGACCGCGTTGCGCGCGGCGGAGACGTACTCCTCGATGACCGCGGGGATCTCGTCGGTCTCGATCGCCCGGGGGACCGGGTGCGGCTTCGGGCCGTCGGCCGTGATCATCTCGTTCGGCGCCGCGAGGGCGCTCGGGGCGATGATCTCCTCGCCACCGGTGTTGTCGGGGTGCGAGATCCGGCCCGCGTGCATGAGCTGCGCGACGATCCGGCCGCCCTTGGCGTGCACGGCGTCGGCGACCCGGGACCAGCCGGCGAGATGCTCGGGGGAGTGGAAGCCGGGGGTGTCCAGGTAGCCCTGGCCACGCGCGCTCGGCTGGCTGCCCTCGGTGATGATCAGGCCGGCGGAGGCGCGCTGGGCGTAGTACTCCACGGCGAGGTCGCCCGGCACCG
Organism: Nocardioides sp.; assembly: GCA_025965295.1. Lineage (GTDB taxonomy): Bacteria > Actinomycetota > Actinomycetes > Propionibacteriales > Nocardioidaceae > Nocardioides. The sequence continues at coordinate 3,858 of JAOPXF010000089.1, read as the reverse complement.
TTCCCTTCGAACGGTTGCGGGTCAGCGGTGCCATGACCAGGCGGTTGGGGAGCTCCCAGGACTTGACGGTCAGTGCGTCGAAAAGGTCGGGCATGCGGTGATGTGCTCCTCTGGGTCGGATTGTTGAACATCGGATCAACCCCTCCGACGCGCGCCGCCATTCCGGAAACGGGCCCGGTGTGAACCATGTCTCCCCGGGCGGCCCGGGGGAGCAGCGGGGCCGCCCCGGGGATGGGGCACAATCGGCCGCGATGAACCCCCCGGTCCTGCCCCTCCACCTGGGCGCCCTGCACCCCTTCGAGCAGGCGCTGGTCTACACGCTGGCGTTCGGGCCGTTCCTGCTGCTCGGCATCGTCATCGCGGTCCGCCGCCGCCAGGAGCGCCGCGAGGATGATCAGCGCGACAGGTAGTCGCGCCCGACCTCGTTCTCGACCCGGTAGGCCTTCAGCAGCAGGTCGGTGATCAGGCCCTCGATCTTGCCGCCCACCAGCGGGATGCCGACCTTGACGTCCAGGGCGACGGTCTCGGTGGTGGTGCCGCCGGACTCGGTGAGCTCGGCGGTGCCGCTCATCTCGCCGGGCTTGCCGGGGATGGTCATCCGGATGTCACCCGACTCCGGGGACGACCAGTGCTCGGTCTGGACGATGTCGATCTCGTCGCCGACGAACTTCTTCGCGAAGGAGGGAACGCCGGTGGCTGCCCGCACCTGGTCGATGGTCACGTCGAGGCCGCCGTCCGCGGCGTCACCCTCGACGGTGACGGTGTGCCGCAACACGTGCTGGGCCTCGCAGACCTCCTCCCGGAAGGCCGGGTCGGCCAGCATCGCGGCCACGGCGGCCAGCGGGGCGTCGTACGTCAGGGCGTGGGTGAGGCGCTTGGCCATCAGTGCCGACCCGCGAGCCAGGCGACGCCGACGCCGTGCTCGGCGTCCATGCCGTGGCGAATCTTCTCGGCCAGCAGCTTCTCGAGCTTGCCGCCGACCAGCGGGACCTTGATCCGTACGTCGAGCTCGACGATCTCCACCGTGCCGCTGCCCTCCGGGCGCAGCGTGATCGTGCCCGAGACCTCGGAGGGCTTGCCCGGTGCGTCGATCTTCAGGGTGCCGCCCGTGGTGTCGGCCCACTCCTCGCGCTGGATGGCCTGCGTCGAGTCCCCGGCGAACGGGCGGGCGAAGGACGGTAGGTCGTCGGTCTTCTGCTGCTGGTCGATGGTCAGCGAGAAGCCGTTGCCGGTGCGGGTGAGCGAGACGTCCGCCGAGATGACGTCCTGGGCGTCGCAGGCCGCCTCACGGAAGGCCGGGTCGGCCAGCATCTCGAACACCCGGTCGGGGCCGGCGTCGTAGGTCAGCTCGTGTCGGAACTTCATGGGCACATCATGGCGTACGCCGGGGGTCGCGCAGGAGGACTAACGTGCACGCCCATGAGCGAAACGTTCGTGTCCTTCGGTGAGCAGGGAGCGCAGCTGACCTACGGCAGCTACCTTCGCCTGCCGCAGCTCCTCGACTCGCAGCACCTCGAGTCCGACCCGCCCGCCCACGACGAGCTGCTGTTCATCACGATCCACCAGGTCTACGAGCTCTGGTTCAAGCAGCTGCTGCACGAGGTCGGCGCCGCGCGCGACGCCATGCTGGGCGGGATCGCCGGCAGGACGCTCTGGTGGGCGCAGCACCTCCTGGCCCGGGTCCACGTCATCGAGCGGGTCCTGGTCCACCAGGTCGACGTCCTCGAGACGATGACCCCGCAGGACTTCCTCGAGTTCCGTCAGCGTCTCGCCCCCGCCAGCGGCTTCCAGTCGGTGCAGTTCCGCGAGCTCGAGTTCCTGTCCGGCGCCAAGGACCCGTCGTACGTCGAGCGCTTCAAGGGGCTGACCGAGGCCGAGCGGCAGCGGCTGGCCCAACGCCTCGCGGAGCCGACGCTCTGGGACGCCTTCGTCCACGCGCTGCGCACGGAGGGGCTCGACGCGGACACCGACGAGGAGATCTCGGCGTCGCTGCGGACCGCGGCACACGACCGCTCGCAGCACGCGGTGGTCTGGGCCCTCGCCGAGGCACTGCTGCAGCACGACGAGCTCGCCGCGAGCTGGCGCGCCCGCCACGTGGTGATGGTCGAGCGGATGATCGGGAGCAAGTCCGGCACCGGCGGCTCGAGCGGCTCGCAGTACCTCCGCTCCCGGCTCCCGGTGCGCTACTACCCGCTGCTCTGGGACCTGCGTTCGGAGCTCTGACTGGAACCGGCGGTCCTGCCCGCCCTCTGTTCAGTCCGGTTCGCAGACGCAGAGCTGGAGCGCCGCATCTGCGGTGAACGGCGCACGGGACCAGTCGCCGAAGCGTTCGACAACCCGGAGACCGCCGAGCGACAGCAGCAGCGGCAGCTCCTGGGGGAAGATGCTCCTCATCTCGAGTGGCGCGACGACGAAGTCGGCCTCGGAGTCGGTCGAGAAGTACCACCTCCCGCGCGTCACCTGGGCGGCCGCGTCGTAGGTCTCCGCGACATCGACATGCACGAGGCCATGATCGGGATGCACGAACGACAACGCGTCGCGCCTGCGTCGCACGCCGTCGGCCTGGGCAAGCAGGTGCACGCTCGGGTTGAACACGTCGAAGACGAGCCGCGCTCCCGGCGCCAGGTGCTTTCGCACCGACCGGAAGCAGTTCACCACGTCCTCGGCCTCATGCAGGTGGAGCAACGAGTTCGCGGCGATGAACACGAGGTCGAAGGTGCGGCCCAGGTCGAACTCGCGCATGTCGCCCTGCGCCCACTCGACCTCCACGCCGCGCTCGTCCGCCTTGCGCCGAGCCTCGGCAAGCATGTCCGGCGAGAGCTCCAGGCCCATGCACGGATGCCCGTCGGACGCGATCGGGATCAGCTTGTGTCCGGTGCCACACCCGAGCTCCAAGACACACCCGCCCTGCCGATCGGCCTCGGCCCTGTAGAAGTCGACGGCCTGGTCGCCTCCGGGGAACAACCGGTCGTACGACCTCGCATCCGAGTAGAACTGCTCGCTCATGGGGCGCACCCTCCCTGGACATGCTCCTTGACGGCTACGACCAGGTACCCCTCGGCGGCCGGGTCGAAGGTGGTGGTCTCGACCGTCAGTCCGACGCGCTGCAGCTGCGACAGGAGCTCCTCGTGACGGAACGGCCAGCATGACAACCGTTCGGAGCACGTCGTCACCGAACCGTGGGCCCCCAGTTGCGCGACAGCGATGTCCAGATGGTGCTGCTGGTCCCAGCGCTCCGCGATCTGCCAGTGGTAGACGACGACCGCGTCGCGGCCACCACGGCGAACGAGCTGGTCACGGACGTCGATGCGAGAGCCGTTGCCCCGGACGAGCTCCCAGGTGCGGGACGTGAGCACCAGGCGCCCGCCGCGACCCAGCAGTCGAGCCATGGCGGCGAGTGCGGCGAGGCGACCAGAGGTGCCCTCGGCGTGATGAAGCGAGTTGCCCACGCAGAAGACCATGTCGAAGGTCGCGACCTCGAGGTGGTCGGGCAGCTCCTCCCAGCTGGCGGGCAGCGTCCGCACCGAGACGCGGTGTGCCGCAGCGAGCTGGTCGGTACGGCGCACCATCCCGGCGCTCGCGTCGGTCGCGACGACGTGCAGGCCGAGGCCTGCCAGGCCGACCGCGAGCTGCCCGGTGCCGCACGCGCAGTCGAGGACGCGCGCGCCGGGCGGGAGAGCCTTCACCAGGTCGCCGAACGCGGCGACTGAATCGGCCGGCGTCAGCATCCCGTCCGGGATCACCCACTCGTACACGTCCGACAGAGCCCCGTAACCAGCCACACCGTGCTCCCTTGCTGACTCGACGACATCTTCAGCAGACCACTCGCGACCCCTGTCGCACCACAGGTTTCCTCAC
>JAOPXF010000081.1 GCA_025965295.1 Nocardioides sp. | reverse complement strand
AACCGGGTAACAGAAATCGGGCCGTATCCACAGCGGGCAACCCCAGCCAAACCGCTCGGCGGAAGGCAGCCGCAACCAGGCCCCTGTAACCGAAGCTGACGGCACCCACGTACCCCGGTAGTACGGGCCAGAGGGAACCTCACCGGGTTTCGAGACGGTCGCTGCGCGACCTCCTCAACCACCGGTGGTTGCGGTTGCTTGTCGCGTCACCGGGTCTCGACCCGCGCGTCGCGACTTCGTTCCTCAGTCGCGGCGCTTGCTCGACCTTCGCGCCCCTTCCGTCCTTCGCAGGCTCAGGACGGGGCGCTCCCCGCTAGTTCGCGTTGATGGGGATCGAGGCGACCTTGGTGGGCTTCTTCGACTCGAAGATCGCGATCGGCACGGACTGGCGGATCCGCTTCTCGTAGTAGCGGGTCGAGCCCGGTGCGGTCTGGATGTGCACGACCGCGGTGAACATCAGGTCGATGCCACGGGTGTCGAGGGACGTCGGGCCGATCTTCTGGTTGCGGAGCTCGAAGGCGCCCTTCGGGGAGGTGATGATCATGCCGTACCGCGTCGTCAGCGGCTCGGGGTCGAAGGTGACGTCCTTGGCCACCGCCTCCAGGGTGTAGGGGTGCTGGGTGGGACCGCCGTCGGTGGTGCGGGTCCGGGACGTCACGCTGATGTGCTCGAGGTAGACCTTGCGCTTGGTCGCGAAGGGGTCGCGGAGCCGGCGGTCGAGGTCGTAGGCCTGGAACGTGAACGAGAAGAACTTGTTGCCCCTCGGGTACCACTCGTTGGTGCGCGGCGTGGACTTGGTCGGGTAGAGCGTGTAGACGAAGTCGATGCCGTTGACCTTGATGTGCGACTGGAACGTGCCGTCGCGCGTGAACTGGGAGTTGTACGGCGACGGTGAGGCGCTGGGCACCGGGCTGTTCGACGCGGACGGGTCGTCGGAGCCACCAGTCAGCTTGTCGAACGCCCCGCAGCCCGACACCAGGACCTGGAGGCCGACGACGCACACCGCCAGCAGGGCGAGGCGGGCGCGTGGGGTGCGGGTCATGGGCGGATCTCCTGGAGTTGGTCGTCGGCGAGGGGCGGGGCCGCGCTCAGGCCTTGAAGCCCCGGTAGCGGCGCAGCGACCTCATGATCATCCAGGCGGTCTGCAGGATCGTGATGAGGCCGAGGATCGGCCAGCCGACCGAGAGCAGGTCGGACGCCGTCTGGACCGGCACGGAGGTCCACGCGACGCCGGCGCCGGCCATGACGAGGGCCAGGGCGATGAACGGGTACATCCACGCCGATCCCTGGCCGCGCTCGGCCTGGGCCTGGGCGGCCCAGTTGTCGGTCTGCTGACGGCTGAAGAACTTGAGCCAGGCGCGGACGAAGTGACCCATCCGGATCAGCATGTAGATCTCGGCGGGGAAGATCAGCAGGGCGAAGAGGTAGTCCCTCCGGTTGCGGAACTCCATCGAGTGGGCGACCCGGAAGTTCAGCCACACCGCGGCGAGCGGCGGGATCACCCACCAGGCCCGGAACACGAACGCGTTGATCGACAGTGCGCCCATCAGCAGCACGAAGAACAGGAACCGGGTCGTCATGTTAATGACCATCGACATGTGCTCGAACCACCGGAGCCGGAGGTTGGGGTGGAACGGCTGGCCCTTGGTGTCGCCGCGCTGGCCGGGCCACATCAGGTCGATGGCACCGAAGTTCCACTTGACCTGCTGGGCGTCGAGGGAGCGCAGGGTGTCCATGCCGCCGACGTGGGCGCGCGCCCGGGCGCTGATCTTGGTGAGGTAGCCGGCGCTCTTGATCTGCAGCGACAGCAGCGAGTCCTCGACCTCACTGTCCTTGACCCACGGCGTGCGCTGGTGACTCTCGCGCAGCACGTCACGCAGGGTCTGGGCCGAGAAGATCGAGAACTGGCCGCCCAGCACCGCCATGTTGCGGCCCTTGAGCATGTTCTGCATGTTGAACGCCGCGAACTGCGCGCGCTGGCCGGCGATGAGGAACTTCGCCATCGGCCCGTCGAGCGCGCTGTCGTCGATGCTGTAGATCGCCGAGATGCCGCCGATCCGGTCGTCGCTGGCGATCTCGTCGACGAGGTGCTGCACGGCGTCCGGCTCGGGGGTCGTGTCGCCGTCGACGCCGAGCACGTAGTCCATCGTCTCGACGAGGGAGTAGCCGTAGTTGAGCGCTCCGACCTTCTTGTCGGGGTTCTTGCCGATGTCGTGGACGTAGACGACCGTGCTCTGCTCGCCGGTCTCGGTCATCCGCGTGTGCGGGCCGGCGTAGTGGCTCGCGATCGCGACCGATTCATCGATGGTGTTGTTGATGATGACGTGGATGACGTCGGGGATGCGGGTCTGCTGGAGCAGCGAGTCCAGCACGCCGGCGATGGTCTCGGCCTCGTTGTACGCGGGGATGATGCAGCCGACCGTCGGGCGGTACGTCGGGATGGCCTCGACCTCGTCGAGGAACTGGTCGGCGTAGGCGGACAGCGCGGGATCGGGCTGCCGGATGTAGCGCGGGTCGGCCAGCTCCTCGGCCGTGAGCTGCCGGGGGGTGTCGTACACCGTGCCGTTCGCCCCCGTGCCGTTCGCGTCGCCGTTCACGTGGCTCTTCTCCTGTCGGGGTGACCGCACGCGGTCACCGGGATGCTTCCCCCCAAGTGTGAGTAACTGATCTCAAGCAAGCGCACAAGAAACCCGCAAGGTTCCCCTGCGAAATCCGCAAGGAGGCCGGGTCGGAGTCTGCGCCGACCCGATCCGCGCGTCGGGCCGGCGCTCAGCGGGGAAGCGCGCTGGCGCGCCAGCCGCCCGGACCGTGGGGCAGCGTGGGGCGCACCTTGCGGTGGTGTGCCTGCCATGCGGGAGTACGACGGGGTGTCGTCGCCGCCTCGCCGCCCAGTGCGGCGAACACGGCCACGATCGCCGCGATCTCCTCGGGGGTGGCGTCGGCGTTCACGACTCGCAGCAGCGGCGCGGCGTCCTCGGTGGTCGAGACCACCTCCTCGCTCACAGCGGGATGTTCCCGTGCTTCTTGGCGGGCAGGATCTCCCGCTTGGAGCGCAGCAGGCGCAGCGAGCGGACGACCTCGATGCGGGTCTCGTGCGGCATGATCACCGCGTCGATGTAGCCGCGCTCGGCCGCGATGTAGGGGTTGGCCAACGTGGTGTCGTACTCGTCGATCAGCTCGGCGCGGCGGGCCTCGACATCACCGCCGTCCTTCTCGACCTTGGCCAGCTCCTTGCGGTGCACGATGTTCGCGGCGCCCTGGGCGCCCATGACCGCGATCTGGGCGGTCGGCCAGGCGACGTTGATGTCGGCGCCGAGGTGCTTGGAGCCCATCACGTCGTAGGCACCGCCGTAGGCCTTGCGGGTGATGATCGTGACCAGGGGGACGGTGGCCTCGGCGTAGGCGTAGATCAGCTTGGCGCCGCGCCGGATGATGCCGTTCCACTCCTGGTCGGTGCCGGGCAGGAAGCCGGGCACGTCGACGAAGGTCAGCACCGGGATGTTGAAGGCGTCGCAGGTGCGCACGAACCGCGCGGCCTTCTCCGAGGCGTCGATGTCGAGGGTGCCGGCGAACTGCATGGGCTGGTTGGCGACCACGCCGACCGGACGGCCCTCGACCCGGCCGTAGCCGATCAGGATGTTGGGCGCGAACAGCGGCATGACCTCGAGGAACTCCTCGTCGTCCATGACCGCCGTGATCACGTCGTGCATGTCGTAGGGCTGGTTGGGGGAGTCCGGGATCAGCGTGTCGAGGCTGCGGTCGAGGTCCGAGACCTCGAGGTCGGCGACCTCGTCGTAGATGACGGGCTCGTCGAGGTTGTTCTGGGGCAGGTAGGACAGCAGCGCCTTGGTGTACTCGAGCGCGTCGGCCTCGTCGTGGCCCATGTAGTGGGCGTTGCCCGACTTGGTGTTGTGCGTGCGAGCACCGCCGAGGTCCTCCATCGAGACGTCCTCGCCGGTGACGGTCTTGATCACGTCAGGGCCGGTGATGAACATGTTGGAGGTGCCGTCGACCATGATCGTGAAGTCGGTGACCGCGGGGGAGTAGACGTGGCCACCCGCGCACGAGCCCATGATCAGGCTGATCTGCGGGATCACGCCCGAGGCGTGCACGTTGCGCTTGAAGATCTCGCCGTAGAGACCGAGCGAGACGACGCCCTCCTGGATGCGGGCCCCGGCACCCTCGTTGATGCCGATGATCGGGCAGCCGGTCTTGATGGCGAGGTCCATCACCTTGGTGATCTTCTCGCCGTAGACCTCGCCGAGGGAGCCGCCGAACACGGTGAAGTCCTGGGAGAACACGCAGGTCTGGCGGCCGTCGATGGTGCCGAAGCCGGTGATCACGCCGTCGCCGTACGGGCGGTTCTTCTCCAGGCCGAACGCCACCGAGCGGTGCCGGGCCAGCTCGTCGAGCTCCACGAACGAGCCCTCGTCGAAGAGCAGCTCGATCCGCTCGCGGGCGCTCTTGCGGCCCTTGGCGTGCTGCTTCTCGATCGCCTTGGCCGAGCCCGCGTGGATGGCCTCGTCGAGGCGTCGGTCGAGGTCGGCCAGCTTGCCGGCGGTCGTGTGCAGGTCGAGGTCAGCGGGGACGTCGGT
>JAOPXF010000076.1 GCA_025965295.1 Nocardioides sp. | reverse complement strand
CCCGGCGACCCGAGCAGCGTCCGCCGGCCGGCTGCGGTCAGCGGGAGCCGGACCGTCCGGGCGGAGCCGGGGCGCAGCGCGACCGTCCCGCGCGCCAGGACCCGGCCACCGGCGCGGACCGTCAGGGCACCGCGACCCGGCATCGACGAGGCCACCCGCAGGGAGACCGCGGACGACACCAGGCGGGCTCGGCTGCCGAGCGCGGCCGTGGCCGAGCCCGGCTGGACCGTGATCGTCGCCGTGGAGCTGTTGTTGCCGGGGTCGGCGTCGGTGGAGCCGGACACGACCGTCGCGGTGTTGTCCACGACCACGGGGCTGGAGGTGCCCATGACCTCGAGGCCGGTGCGGTCGCGCAGGCACTCGAGGTCGAGCGTCACGGACTGGCTGGCGTTCGTGGTGTTGAGGAGCCGGAAGGCCCGTGCCTTCAGCCGCGGGTCGTTGCCGATCGAGAACACCCCCGGCGGGAGGGTCCAGGTGGCGAGCACGCCCTTCGCGTCGTCGGGGCAGATGACCTGCTCCTCGACCTCGGCGCCGGGCGACACGGTCACGGTCCGCACGACGTGCGTGGTGACCAGATCGTGGGTGTGACCCTGCTCGGCGCCGACGGTGGTGCGCAGGCATCGGACCGTGAGCGTGGCAGTGGTCGGTGCGGTCACGTCGAGGGTGAGCTTCCACCCGCCGGCGACGGGCTCCGAGCCGGCCAGCGTGGCGGCACCCCCGGAGAGGGAGAACCCTGGAGCGATCGCCATCGTGCCGATCGGGCAGGCGAGCGTCTTCGTCTGGCGGCCCGCGTCCCATGCCTGGGTGCTCGAGACGAGCGCGGAATCGGCCGAGAGGGCGTGCCGGTGGCCGTCCGCGTGGCCGGTGTGCCGGTCGGCAACCTCGGTCCAGGTGGGCAGGCAGACGACGAACGCCTTGGCCTGGGCGCGACCGGTCGCGTCGTTTCCGACCACGGCCTTCCAGGAGCCGATGCCCGTGGACTCGGCGCTGAGCACGTGGACGTCGGTCAGCGTGCCGGCGCCCTGGTCGACGTGGTCGACCCGGACCGAGCCGTCGGTGAGGATGTCGCTGCCCTGGCAGGCGACCGGGACGGTCTTCGTCTGGCCGGGATCGAGGTCCACCTGCACCTCGACCTTGTACAACGTGAGCTCGTGGTACGCCTGAGGATCCGCCGGCGCGCCGGCACCGGCGAGCGGGATTGCCGTGACCTCGACCCACAGGGAGCGGGACGCGCCGGGCGCGAGGTCACCGATGTTGCAGGTGACCACGCCGCCCGACTGGGTGCACGGTGCCGACGCGGAGTCGAGTTCGACCCCAGCGGGGAGCTGGTCGCGGACCACGACACCGGTGGCGGTGTCGAGTCCGACGTTCTGGGCGAGGAGCGTGTAGGTGACTGGTTCGCCGCCGTGCGGGGCGACGTTCGCGGCGGTCTTCGTGACGGTCACGTCGGAACGCTCGGCCGGCGGGGGCGGTGCCGTGGGCAGGCAGGCCGTCGACGGGAAGAGACGCTGGTGGGTCTCGTAGTTCGACGAGAACGACGCGGCGATCAGCTGGCCGATCGTGTGCCCGACCGACGTCACGTCGAGGAACGCGTTGGGGGCGAGGATCGAGCCGCCCCAGGCGGACCCGACGTTCATCGTCACGGTCGTCGCGGACGGGAAGTTCCAGATGATCCCGGGCCAGCTCTCCATCACGCTGTCGTTGGCCTGCTGGTAGCCACCGCCCTGCTTGACCCAGACCTGGCCGGTCAGGGTGACCGCGGTCCCCGTGACGTTGACGAGGACGTTGGAGCCGGCGGGCACGTCGTACCCGATGCCGGAGCCGGAGGCGAGCTGCGCCTGCGTGAGGTTGAAGACGTTGAGCGTCGGGTCGGTGCCGGTCAGGACGAGCACGGTGTTCCCGCCGGCGACCCCCAGCGCCGCGGAGCCCGTGGAGGCGGCCGTCCCCCAGGTCGTGGAGGTGGCGCGCAGGTGGGCGAACGCGGCGGCGAAGTCGATCGGGTTGCTCGCGAGGTAGCTGCCGCCGCCGTTGAAGTTCACGCCCGAGGCCGGGTTGAGGTAGGCGCTGCCCCGCTGGAGGTTGAAGTACTGGCCGTGGGTGCCCCGGACGACCAGGGTGGCGGCACCGGCGCCGGACGTGAGCCGGGTGCCGACCGTCATGCCACTGGCGTCGAGGTTCCCGCCCCAGGCGATCGCACCCTCGGACTCCGAGCCGCGGTGGCCGTTGCCCTCGATGAACTCGGTGTAGCCGGTGGCGGCACCGAGCGGCTGAGTCATGACCGTGCAGGCGGCCGGGGTGGTCGCCTGCACCGACTGGCCGAACGGGAGCACCGCCGTCAGCAGCGCACCGCAGGCGAGTGCGGTGAGCAGCGAGACGCGGACGGCGCGGGGTGCGCGCGGCGACGAGGACATACCGACGTGACCCCCCAGTTCGGTCGTGTCCCTGGAGCGTGGCACCGTTCCAGGGGGCGACCGCCCGTCTTGCGCAAACCCTGAGGAACCGCGCTGGACCGGCTCAGTGGCGCGGACCGTCGAGCGCGGCGCGCTCCACCTCGAGCAGCGAGGCACCGTGCCGCTCGGCCTCGAACGCCTCCTTGCCGCCGCGCAGGCCGAAGAGCCGCTTGGTCCAGAGCAGGTAGACGACCGCGAACAGGTTGACGAGCAGGGCGCCGACCTTCAGCCAGGTGACCGTGTGCAGCAGCTCGTAGACCTCGAGCGGGATGAAGAGCGAGGTGCCCACGACAGCGACGTACTCGCCCCACCGACGCATCAGCCACAGTCCGACGCCCTCGAGCAGCTGGAGGCCGCCGTACGCCAGCACGCCCGCGGCCACCATCAGCAGCGTGGAGTGCCGGGCGTTGAGCGCCTCCTCGATCAGCTTGACCGGTCCGGCGTCCTCCAGGTTGATGCCCAGCCGGTCACCGATCGGGCGGAGCAGGGGCAGGTACTCCCGGAACACCCTCTCCAGCGAGTTCCTCGAGCCGTCGAAGCGGTAGATGCCGTACGCGAGCGCGACCAGCAGCAGCCCACGTACGAAGCGCTCGGTCGCGAGCAGCCGCAGGATCACCGCGTCCTTGAGCGCGCTGCCGCGCAGCACGAGCGGGGCGTCCCCGGCCGGGCCGGAGCCGTGCGGCGTGCCGGGCACGAAGTCCTCGCACCGCAGGCACCGCCACGCCTCGCCGGCGGACGTGTCGGCGCGCAGCCGCTCCGCGAGCTCCGGCTCGTCGGGGCGATAGGTCACGTGCCCGCGCGCCCCGCACGAGCGGAGACTCCAGTCGAAGTTGCGCCACGGGCGTTGCACCGGGCCAGCGTAGGCCCGATCCGCCGGTGCCGCCGGGCTCAGACGACGGTGCGGTCCCGCCCCTCCCAGTAGGGCCTGCGCAGCTCGCGCTTGAGGATCTTGCCGGTGGGGTTGCGGGGCAGCGCCTCGACGATGTCGACGGACCTCGGGCACTTGAAGTGGGCGAGGTGCTCGCGGCAGTGGGCGATCAGCTCGTCCTCGGTGGCGGAGGCACCGGGCTTGAGCGCCACGACGGCCTTGACCGTCTCGCCCCAGGTGTCGTCGGGCACGCCGATGATCGCGACCTCCATGACGGCGGGGTGCTCGGCCAGCACCCGCTCGATCTCGGGCGAGTAGATGTTCTCGCCACCGCTGATGATCATGTCCTTGAGCCGGTCCTGGACGTAGAGGAAGCCGCCGTCGTCGAGCTTGCCCATGTCGCCGGTGCGGAACCAGCCGTCCTCGGTGATCACCGCGGCCGTCTCCTCGGGCTTGCCGAGGAAACCCTTCATCAGCTGCGGCGTCCGCAGCCAGATCTCGCCGTGCTCACCGCTCGGCAGGTCCTCGAGGGTGCCCGGGTCGACGATCCGGATCTCCATCCCCGGGATGGCCTGGCCGGCCGAGAGCAGCCGCTCGGGGTGCTCGGCGTCGTGGTGGGCCCCCGGCAGC
>JAOPXF010000068.1 GCA_025965295.1 Nocardioides sp. | reverse complement strand
GCGCTCGCGGTGGCCGCGGGGGAGAGCCCGGTCGGTGCGCTCGACCGCGTCGTACGACGCTCCGGCGGCGCGCTCTCCTCCGACCTGGCGCGGGTGCTCGCCGCCGTCCGCACCGGAGAACCGGTGGGCGCAGCATTCGACCAGATGGCCGCCAGCACCGGCCTTCCGCTCGTCGCCCGCTTCGCGCAAGGCATCGCCGTGGCGGTCGAGCGCGGCACCCCGTTGGCCGACGTGCTGCACGCCCAGGCGGCCGACGTACGCGAGGCCGGACGCCGCGAGCTGATCGAGATCGCGGCCCGCAAGGAGGTCCTGATGATGGTGCCGGTCGTGTTCCTCGTGCTGCCGGTCACCGTGCTCTTCGCCTTCTGGCCCGGCGTCGTGGGCCTCCACCTGACCACCACCTGACCCATCGAGAAAGAGAACGACCATGGAAACCATCGAGCTCGCGATGACGCGGATCTACCTCGCACTCGCCCTGCCGCGGCGGCGCGACGAGCGGGGTGACGTCCCGGGGTGGGTGCTGATCACGGTGATGACGGCGGGGCTCGTGATGGCGATCTGGGGCGTGGCCAAGACCCAGCTCAACGAGATGCTGCGCGACGCCCTCAACTCGGTGCACGACTGAGGCCGTGACGACACGGCGACGTTCCTCGCGCGGGTCCGCGGTCGTGGACTTCGTGCTGGTGCTCGCCGTCCTGATCCCGCTCTTCCTCGGGATCTTGCAGGTGGCGCTCGTGCTCCTGGTCCGCAACACCCTGGCGGCCGCCGCCTCGGAGGGTGCGCGGTACGCCGCCACTGCCGACCGCGGTCCCGAGGACGGCGTGGCCCGCACGCGCAGCCAGATCGACGGCGCCGTCTCCGGGCGCTTCGCCCAGTCGGTCGACGTACGCCGGGTGCTCGTCGACGGAGCGCCCGGCATCGAGATCACCGTGCACGCCCGCGTCCCCGCGTTGGGCATCGGCGGCCCGGCGGTGGAGCTCGACGTCTCCGGCCACGCGGTGGAGGAGGAGCCGTGAGGCGTCTGGGGTGCCAGCGGTTGCGCGACGAACGGGGGAGCGCCCTGGTCGAGCTCACCTGGCTCGGCATCCTCCTGCTGGTCCCGATGCTCTGGATCGTGATGTCGGTCTTCGAGGTGCAGCGCGGTGCGTTCGCCGTCAGTGCCGCTGCTCGCGCGGCCGGGCGGGCCTACGCCCTCGCGCCCACGGACGCCGAGGGCAGGCAGCGCGCGGTGGCCGCGGCCCGGCAGGCGATGGCCGACCAGGGAGTCGAGAACGCACCGCTCGACCTCGACATCACCTGCCGGCCCTTCCCCCACGACTGCCACGCCGGCACCTCGGTCATCACCGTCGTGGTTCGCTCCCGGGTCGACCTGCCCCTGCTGCCGAGTGCGCTCGGCGGGGAGGCCCCCAGCTTCGCGCTGGACGCCACCCACACCGTCCCGATCGGGCAGTTCCAGGAGAGCCATGCCCAGCCGTGACCGACGGTGCCGCGACCAGGCCGGGCAGGCCACCGTGATGATCATCGGCTTCGCGATCGTGCTCGCGATGGCGGTCGCGCTGGTCGTCGACGCCTCCGCGGCGTACCTCCAGCGCCAAGGCCTCGACACCCTCGCCGACGGCGCCGCCCTGCGCGGCGCCGACCTCGGCGCGACGGGGGAGGAAACCTACACCCACGGCGTCCCCGACGACCGCCTCCAGCTCACCGCCGCCGCGGCGCGCGCCTCGGTGCACGCCTACCTGGTCGACGTCGGTGCCTACCGGACGTACCCGGGCCTCACGTACACGGTCGCCGTCGACGCCACGGCGTCCAGCGTGACCGTCCGCCTCCACGCCCCGCTCGACCTGCCGCTCACCGTCCCCGGCTCACCGGAGCGGGCCAGCATCGGCGCGGTCGGCGCCGCCGTCGTGGCGACCGACGACTGAGGCGTCGGTGAATTCAACGGCGTCCTCGCGCTGCTCGCCTTGATCCGGGGACTACGTCCTGTGATGTCTATTGCGTTCCGAGAACAGGGTTGCGCCGTAGCCGAGCAAGAAGCCCGCGAGCGTCAACAGGACAATCAGACCAAAGCCGCGCAGGGTCAGGTCGCCCGATATCATCCCGATCGCGACCGGTCCGACGAACGTGATGCCGGCGACCGCGATGCCGTTCCTGAGCGGGGTGGCAGGTGGGGACCGGCGGCTTCTCACGATGGCAGGCTACCAACTGGCGACCGCAGCGCTCCACGAGCACAAGAGCCCTCCGGACAGGACAAGGGGACCGGCGACACCTCCTGAGGCGTAGACCATGATCGCCGCGCCGCCACACCCAAGCACGACCTTGGCGGGCTCCTTCAGCACCTTAATCTTGTCGTAGTCCTTCGCGCACGAAGACTCCGCGCCCGGAGCAACGCAGTCCATGAGGTTGTTGAGCCCGTCGAGGTAGTCGCCCCAATCGGCGTACTTGTATGAGCCCTTGTCCGCGACAGACTCGCCTCTCGGAGGGATGATCCCCTTCTTCTCGGCTGCCCTACGCACCTTCTTCTTGAATGCTTTGGTCAACTGGTTCTTCGAGATCGGGGTATGACCCATGTCGCCCCGCACGAACGCCCGCTTGTACTGCTTCGCGGTCTTGCACGATTGTCCATCACCCGTGACGCATTGCCGCGCGTGCATTGTTGGCCCCGTGTCGTCTTCCGACGGGGCGGCCATGGCAGCCCCCGAGGAAATCGTCAGTGCCAGACCGAGCCCGGCAACGAGCGTGCGAAACATGGGGGTCCTGCTTCCCGAGAGGCGAATGGTTCTTCTTCCGTAGACCCCCCGGCGAGGGCTCCA
>JAOPXF010000488.1 GCA_025965295.1 Nocardioides sp. | reverse complement strand
CGGGAGATGTACGAGCAGGGGATGAGCTTCACCGACTTCGTCGGCCGCTACCAGCTCGCCCGCTCCGAGGGGCTGGTGCTGCGCTACCTCACCGACGCCTACCGCACGCTGCGCCAGACGGTGCCCGAGGCGCACCGGACCCCGGAGCTCGAGGACCTCGTCGAGTGGCTGGGCGAGACCGTGCGGCAGACGGACTCCTCGCTGCTCGACGAGTGGGAGGCGCTCACCGACCCCGAGTCCGTGCACCGGGTCGCGGCCGATCTCGCGGCGCACCGGCCTCCGCCTCCGCCGCGCCCGATCTCGCAGCAGGAGCGGCCGTTCCGGGTGATGGTGCGCAATGCGATGTTCCGGCGCGTGGAGATGGTCGCGCGCGACGACCTGGACGGGCTGATGAAGCTGGAGCGGGCCGCGGCCGACCGGCTCGAGCCGGCCCGCGAGGTCGTGATGACCCGCTCGGCGTGGGACACCGCGATCGAGGACTACTTCACCGAGCACGAGACGCTGAACACCGGCTCCGACGCTCGCGGGCCACGCCTGCTGATCGTCGAGCCCGCCACCGGGGAGCCCCCGGGGGCGCCCGAGGACACCGTCGCGCGCCTGTGGCGGGTGCGTCAGGTGCTCGACGACCCGGAGGGGCACCACGACTGGGTGATCGACGCGGTGGCCGACCTGGACGCCTCCGACGAGGCGGGCGAGCTGGTCCTCGCCACCGTGGCCATGCGCCGGCTCTGACGGCGGGGCGCGGACGGGCTAGGAGCACTCTCCTAGGAGAGCGAGCAGAGCCCGTCGGGGCACGAGTGCAGCCACGCGGGGCCGCCGACGAGCGAGCTGATCTGCTTCTTGCCGGTGACACCGTCCGCTCCGGTGCCGTCGTCGAACCAGAGCATCGACCACAGCGGCCGGATGCGGGCCGCCTTCTCCGTCCTCGTGATCACCGCGGGGTCCCACAGGCCACGGGCGCTGCCGTGGGGGCCCGCCTCGGTGACCGTCATCCGGGCCACCTTCGCGGCCACCTCGGCGTACCCCCGGAGGTCCAGGCGGTCCGCACCGTTGCCGCGGCCGGCCTCGGGGTCGTAGCTGTCGATGCCGGCGAGGTCCACGTGGGCGGGCACCAGCTTCGCCGGGTGCATGATCCAGGAGCCGGCCCGGGCGGCGAAGGAGTAGGCCCAGAGGATGTTGTGCACGCCGGCGGCCACGGCCCTCTCCTGCATGCGGGCCCAGACCGCCCGGTAGACGCTCGGGGTGGGTCGACCCCACCAGAACCAGGCGCCGTTCGCCTCGTGGAAGGGACGGAACACGACCGCGGCGGGCGGGTAGAGACCGCCGTCGCCGGTCTGCAGGCGCAGGAACAGCGCGAGCATCCGGTCGTAGTCGGCCCAGTAGGCCCGCGCCTCGGGCGTGGTGTCGTCGAGCAGCGCGGCCAGGTCGTGCCAGCTGGTGTCACCGGCGGTCCGCTCGGTGTGCGGGTTGTCGGCGTGCCACGACGCGGTCAGGACCGCGCCCTCCTGCGCGAGCCGGAGCAGGTTCTGCAGCGGCGGGTCGGGGAACGAGTAGGTCTCGCCCTGGGCGAGCTCACCGATGTCGAAGCCCACGACGGCGACATGGTCCGGCTCGAGGAGCGTGAGCGGCCTGAGGTAGTCGCTGTTGGAGACGTTCAGCTGCTGGCCGACACCGGAGCGGTGCTGCCGCCCGTCGAGGCGTACCGCGAGGCAGCGGGCCTCCTCGGTGGCGGCGGGGTCGACGAGGGGGATCCGGGGGGTGCAGGTCGACGAGGCGGCGGCCGGGTGCGCGAACGAGGCGGGTGCCACGGCGGGCAGCAACACCCCCATGAGCAGTCCCGCCAGCAGGACCGGAAGGGTCGCTCGGTGAGGCACGGATCCAGTGTGACAGCGCGCGGACGGTACGGCAGGCGGATGGGTGAGCCCGCTCGGGTGCCCCGTAGGCTCGCCGCATGAGTGATGTCGAGACCACGCACAACCCGGCGGCGCACCGCTACGAGGCACACGTCGACGGCGAGCTCGCCGGTTTCGTCGAGTACGACCTCACCGAGGACGCCGTCGTGTTCACGCACACCGAGGTCGACGACGCCTTCGAGGGCAAGGGCATCGGCTCCGCGCTGGCCCGGTTCGCCCTCGACGACGTCCGGGCCGGTGGCCAGGGCGAGGCGCGCCGGGTGGTCCCGACCTGCCCGTTCATCCGGGGCTGGATCGACAAGCACCCCGACTACGCCGACCTCGTCGAGCGGGCCTGAGGGTCGTCCTCTCTCCACAGGTCTGTGCACAGGCGACCCCTTGCCTGTGCACTTGACCGGGGCCGATTGCACAGGTCATCAACAGATTTCCCTTATGGGCTGGGGGTTTCGGGGTTCGTCTTGTCGCTGTCGGAGGCCGGGTCTAGTGTCGCCCGCGTGCTCGGCCACAAGTCGTCGAGTCGACAAAGCGAGGGAGTGGCCATGTCCGACGGCGGTACGTTCTCCGGATACTCCGGCGCACCCGGCAGCAGTGCCCCCGAGATGCCGCCCCTGGTCCGGACCCCCGTCCCTTCCCCGACAGAAACGGACACCGTGAGCGACCCACTGCCCTTCGAGCGACCGCAGGCCGCCGACCCGGTCCTGCCGGTGCCGGCCGACGAGACGGCGACCCCGCCCGTGATCGGCCCCACCGGCCGGCCCATGATCGAGCTGCCCGAGCCCAGGATGCTCACCGAGCACGGCAATGCGCGCGTGATGTCGATGTGCAACCAGAAGGGTGGCGTCGGCAAGACCACGACGACGATCAACCTCGGTGCCGCCCTGGCCGAGTACGGCCGCAAGGTGCTGCTCGTCGACTTCGACCCGCAGGGCTCCCTCTCGGTCGGCCTGGGGCTCAACCCGCACGAGATGGACCTCACGATCTACAACCTGCTCATGGAGCGCGACGTGAGCGTCCACGACGTGATCGTGCCCAGCGGGGTTCCCGGCATGGACCTGCTGCCCTCCAACATCGACCTCTCCGCCGCCGAGGTGCAGCTGGTCCACGAGGTGGCCCGCGAGCAGACCCTGCAGCGGGTCCTCGCCCCGGCGCTCGCCGACTACGACGTGATCCTGATCGACTGCCAGCCATAGCTCTGCCTGCTCACCGTCAACGCGCTGACCGCCTCCGACGGCGTGATCGTGCCCCTGGAGTGCGAGTACTTCGCGCTGCGCGGGGTCGCGCTGCTCAAGACCACGATCGACAAGGTCCGCGAGCGGCTCAACCCGAAGCTCGAGATCTATGGCGTCCTCGGCACGATGTTCGAAGGCCGCACGCTGCACAGCCGCGAGGTCATGGACCGCCTGGTCCAGGCATGGGGCGACAAGGTCTTCCACACCGTCATCCGCCGCACCGTGAAGTTCTCCGACGCGACGGTGGCCGGTGAGCCGATCACGTCGTACGCCTCCGGCTCGACCG
>JAOPXF010000064.1 GCA_025965295.1 Nocardioides sp. | reverse complement strand
GCGTCCTCAGGCACACGACCCGGGTGGTCCGGCGGGGCGACCGGGCAGCAGGTCGGGCGCAGCCACCGGGGCGTCCGCGACCATCCGCAGCGGTACGACGCCGGCCCACACGGGCTGCGCCAGGTCCTCGGGCGGGTCCTCCGGGAAGCCGGTCCGGACCTTGACCGACCACTCGGTGAGGGGCATCCGCAGGATCAGCGTGGCCGCGAGCTCCTTGGCGTGCGGCGCGCGCAGCTCCGCCCACCGGCCGGGCAGCAGGTGCTCGGTGAGCACCTCCAGGGCGCGCAGCTTGTCGGGGCGGGGCACCTCCTCGGCGACGCCGAGGACCGTGGCGCTGCGGTAGTTCATGCTCGACTCGAAGGCCGAGCGCGCATAGACGAGGCCGTCCAGGTGGGTCACGCTCACGCACGCCGTGGTCCCGCCCGCCAGGGCTCGCATCAGGCGGCTGCCGGTTGAGCCGTGCAGCAGCAGGTGGTCGCCGTCTCGCGCGCAGGCCATCGGCAGCACGAACGGCTGGCCGTCCACCTGGATGCCGACCGCCGCGTGGTGGGCCGCGTCCAGGATCGCGTGCAGGGTGGCGGGGTCGTCCACCTGGCGTTCGGGCAGCCGTCGTACGGCGGTCCGCGGCGTCGCCTTCTCCTCGCTCACGGGCGCTCTCTCTCCGGTCGGGGATGGTGCACCCATTCAAGTCCACCTGACGACCGGGGCGAGACCCGGTGAGGCGTCGTCCGGCGCGGTCCGGACTCGCGGGCTGGTGGCGGCCAGGCGCGCTGGTTCCTACTGTGGTCGGATGACCGAGGTCATCGCAGGCGTGGCGATCCCACAGACGGCTGCGGCGGTGGAGGCGACCCGGGTGGCTCGGGAGATGACGAGCCGGCTGATCTTCGACCACTCCCGGCGGGTGTTCACCTTCGGTGCGCTCCACGCCCGGACTCATGGCCTGGACGCCGACCCGGAGCTGCTCTACCTCGCCGCGCTTTTCCACGACACCGGCCTCGCGACGCCGTACTCCGACGAGGAGCAGCGGTTCGAGGTCGACGGAGCCGACCACGCCCGCGCGTTCATGCTCGACCACGGCTTCCCCGCCCGCTCGGCCGAGACCGTCTGGTCCGCGATCGCACTGCACACGACGCCGCGAATCCCCGACCGGCTGGGCCCGGAGATCGCCGCCACGGCGCGCGGCGTCCTGACCGACGTCGTCGGCCTGGGGCTCGAGAGCCTGGATCCCGTCCAAGTCGACGAGCTGCTCGCGGCGCACCCGCGCGGCGACTTCAAGAACGAGTTCCTGCAGGCGTTCGTCGACGGACTCGCCCACCGCCCGGACACGACGTACGGCACGGTCAACGCGGACGTGCTGGAGCACTTCGTGCCCGGCTTCCGCCGCGTCAGCATGGTGGAGCGGGTCACGGGCTCGCCCTGGCCGACCTGAGGAGCCGCCATCGTGCAGGTCGGCACCGTCAGGGAGTGGACTGCCCGTCCGGCTCTCCGATCCTGCCCACCGGCGGTTCTTCGACCGCCTCGACGAACTCGCGCAGGAGCTTGCCAAGGGCTGAGCGAGGCGATCCCTGATCCCAGTTGGCATCCGGTGAGGGGTTGGGCAGTCGCCCGGTACTGCTAGACCCAGCTCGACGGCGGGGTCGAACGCCGTCGCCAGCGTTCGAATGGTCGCCGAGAACGTCGGCGCGCGGGCCGGGTACGCCACTTCTCGCGCAGAGCCCCATCGTTGGCCACCGCGAATCCGTCGCACGTGAAGTCGAGCTGCTTGATCTCCTCGGGCTTCATTGCAGTCTCGAAGAAGGGTGGCTTGAGCAGAGTTTTCGGCGCACCGCCGGCAGGGCCGGGCTGCAGGATGACACCACGCGCTGGTGGTGCGGGCCTAGAAGGCATCGGCTCGGCTCCTCGCCGTCATTCGTTGCAGGCGACCGATACGAGCGACCAAGCCACCGCAGTTCATCAGGACGATGGACGCGGACACCAGCATGATGGCAAACCATGTCGTATTGGTGAGATCGATATCGGCACCCAGAACGTGAGGATGTCTCGGGCCGACGAGTTGTGTTCGGGCGAGGCGAAGAGCTGCCGAGAAGAGCGCGGCGCCCGATGTGAGCATCACGGCAAACAGGGAAATCACCTCACGTAGCTGAGCGCGGCGAACGGCCTCGTCACTGAACCGGCTGATCAGCCAACCGGATACGGCGGAGATGCCGGCGAGCATCACCGCCGCGGTGATGCCGCCGGGGTGCTTGAGCGCAGAGGATGCACTCGCATTTGCCGCGGCGGCCGGGAATGCCTCGTTGTAGAAAATGCCCAGGCCCCAGACCATTGCGGTTAGCGCGAGGCTGAGCACTGCCAGCGGGCCCCCGATGCCAGGTGGTGTCTCCCCGAGATGCGCCCGAAAGTACTCAGGAAGCTGGAGGCCGTGTGGTGCCTCGAGCCGGCGAACACGCACGTGGGCGAGCTCTCGTCCTGCGATGCCGTTCGAGCTGAGCACGAAAGCCCTGTGGGCGTCCGTGTCTGGCGGGACATAGAGACTGACCCGCTTCATGTGCGTCCCGATCGGTGCCTGCACTCGAAGGTGCCAACTTGCTGCCTCGGCGCCGACGACGGCACCACTGATCGAGGTTGGCCCCAGACCGAAGAACGTGCGTGCGACGTCAGCGATGCTGTTGAAACGATCGTGCCGGTTGCTTGACCATTGAGTCTTCAGTGACACTCGTGAACCGGGCTTCGTATTCACCTCCACGAAGATCATGCGGTGGGTGACAAGCATCGCGACGAATGCGTTTGCCTCGTACAAGGCGCGGCGTGCGTCGCCACCCCCCGAGTGCCCGGGCAGAGGGTGCAACAAGGGCACCGCTTCCGAGCTCGCTTCGCTTGCGATCAGCTGCAACGCTTGCTGCCGGTCAGCGTCGCGCACGCCAGCGCGGGACATCAGCAATGATGCGAGCCACAGCGTCGCGCCCTGACTTTCCTTGTATCCGAGGGTCAGGCCGTTCGCGCCATCGCACTCGATGTCCAGGCCGTCCACCATTGACCCTTTGGGAAGCGTGAGGACGGGAACGATCACCCGACACACACGGGAGCTCGAAGCGCCGGGAATTCGCACCTCACGGGTGACCTTGTGAGTCGTGCTCAGTTGGCTCTGTGTGACGGTCTGAATGGCACGGTGAACGTAGCGACCAGGGAGAAAGGCAATGCGCGCGGTCTTGGAGAGCTCCCAGTTGTCATAGCGATCGTAGAAGTCAGTGACCCAAGCACGAATCTGTGCGTCCCGGTCCTGCTCTGGGTCGGTGCCTGCGACCGTTTCGTCGATTCTCGGATCGACGGCCGCGCTGACCAACTCTGAGTGACCGAGGCGACGCCTCAGCCACCGAATCCGCTCGCGGGGGCGATGCGTCTTGCGGCTTCGCCAGGCTCCCGCCCAGGCTCCGGTGAGAAGGATTACCGAGGCCAGAGCCAGCGTGAGGCGGAGCCAGATGGCGTGATCCACGACGATGGTGTCGTTCCCGACCGACACCGCGACCAAAGAAGCCACAACGAGGCATCCAGCGTATGCCGCAACCACGGCGGAACCGAGCCACAGGTGGCTATTCGGGACACGAAGCGAGGCATTCTCGAGGGGACGACTCATGCCAGCCTCCCGTTCGGCCAACGAGCTCGATAACGAAACGTCCGCGGAAACGTATCTGACGCAAAGGTCGAAAGGCAAGAGATCGTCCTCCGATCAATGACACTGCCCTCGCAAGATAGAACATCTGAAATGCACGGCCACTTGCGATTCGTCTGGCTCTGGCTCTGGCCCGCGCCACCGCCGACGGAGAGACGGTCCTCTCCGGTGAGGCCGTTGTCCTTTGCCGCCGAGCGCCGGGTGGCGAACGCTCGAGCTGGACACCAGGTCCGCCGATGGCGTGGCCCCGCCGGCTCCAGCCGCGGGTGACCGGGCTGCCCCTCGGTGGCCTCGCCGCCATCTCGCGGCGCAGCCCGCCGTACGTCTCGCGGCGCGCTGGTCCGCTCCCGTGACCTCGGGCACAGACCCGTCGTTGAGCCCTCCGTACCGCGCCTGACCTCGCCCGAGGACCGGAGCGCCCTCGGAGGAGGAAGTTCATGACCGTGCCCGCCCCGTTGACTCGGACCGCTGCCGTCCTGGTGGCCATCCTGTCGCTCGTGCTCGTCGGCCTGGCCACCGTGGCCGGGCCCCAGGCGCAGGCGGCCGCCGACGGCTTCACCGCCCGGGGCAGCGCCCGGCAGGTGTACGCCGTGGGGCTCCCCGGGGGTGCGCGGGTCAGCCTCCTCAACTCGCACGGCGACGTCGTCAGGCACCAGCGGGCCGACCAGCAGGGCGGCGTGCTGTTCCGCAACGTGCGCCCGGGCACGGGCTACCGCGTGCGGGCGGACAAGAGCGGCCAGAAGTCCGGCCGGCTGACGGTGCACACCAACAGCCCGAAGCAGTGGAACACGAGCATCTACGACCAGACGATGCCGACCGACGGCTACGGCTACCTCACCACCCGCGACGGCACCCAGCTCGCCTACACGGTGCACCCGCCCACGAACCCGGCCGGCATCTTCGGGCAGCCGCTCCCGGCGCCGCCCAGCGACGCCTCGCCGCCGTACCCCACTCTCATCGAGTACTCCGGCTACGCGTACGCCGACCCCTCCGGACCGACCAGCGGCATCGCGGCGGTCGCCAACGCGATGGGCTTCGCGGTTGTCGACATCCAGATGCGGGGCACCGGCTGCTCCGGCGGCGCCTTCGACTTCTTCGAGCCGCTGCAGTCCCTGGACGGCTACGACATCGTCGAGACCGTCGCCCGCCAGCCGTGGGTCAAGGGCGGCAAGGTCGGCATGATGGGCATCTCGTACGGCGGCATCAGCCAGCTGTTCACCGCCCAGACCCGGCCACCGCACCTCGCCGCGATCTCGCCGCTGTCGACCATCGACGCGACCGCGACCACGCTCTACCCCGGCGGCAACCTGAACACCGGCTTCGCCGTCGCCTGGGCCAAGGAGCGCCAGGAGCAGGCCCAGCCCGCCGGCACCGGTGCGCACGGCACCCAGCCGTACGCCGAGCAGCGGGTCGCCGAGGGCGACACCACCTGCCGCGGCAACCAGGCGCTGCACGGTGAGGCCGCGAACCTGATGGGGAAGATCCGGCAGAACAGCCACTACCGACCGAAGGTCGCCGACCCGCTCGACCCGGTGTCGTTCGTGCACAAGATCAACGTGCCGACGTTCATGGCCTGCCAGTTCGAGGACGAGCAGACCGGCGGCCACTGCCCGGCCCTGGTCCGCCACTTCACCGGCACGAGCAAGTTGTGGTTCACGTTCACCAACGGCGCGCACATCGACTCGCTCGACCCGGAGACGCTCAACCGGCTGTACGACTTCCTGCAGCTCTACGTCGCGGACCAGGCGCCGGCGCTGAACGCGGCGGAGATCCGGGCCGCCGCACCGGCGGTCTACCAGCTGGCCATGGGGATCCCCGCCAGCGACCCGATCACGCTGCCGGCCGACCCGGTGCAGGAGCAGCCGACGTACGACACCGCGCTGGCGGAGTTCGAGAAGGCCAAGTCCGTGCGGGTGCTCTTCGACAACGGCGCCGGTACGTCGCCGACCGGGACCCAGCAGCCCGGCGATCCCTACCCGGGCTTCGAGCGCTCCTTCAGCACGCTGCCCGTGCCCGGCACCAAGGCCAGGTCCTGGTACCTCGGCCGCCGGAGCGCGCTGCACGCCCACGCACCGGCTAAGCCGAACGTCGACCGCTACCGCTCCGACCCGCGGCTCCTCCCCGGCACCGACTTCGACGGCGGCACCGGCACCGGCGGCCTGTGGGGCAACGCCTCCCAGTGGAGCTGGGACTGGAAGCAGCGTGCCAAGGGGACGGCCGTCTCCTACGTCTCCGCGCCGCTGACCAGGGACGTCACCACGGTCGGCGCGGGCGCCGTCCAGCTCTGGGTGCGCTCCTCGACCCGCGACGTCGACTTCCAGGCCACGGTCAGCGAGGTGCGTGACGGGCACGAGACCTTCGTCCAGAGCGGCTGGATGCGCGGCAGCGAGCGGAAGCTCTCGCACAGTCGGCACAACATCATGAAGCAGCCGTCGACGCTGTTGGAGCCGATCCCGACCTTCCGCGCCGGCGACGCCCGGCCGATGCCGCGGCACCGGTTCACCAAGGTCGTCGTCCCGCTGTACTTCCAGGGCCACGCCTACCGCGCCGGCTCGCGGATCCGGGTGACGATCTCGGCGCCCGGTGGCGAGCAGCCGATCTGGTCGTTCGCCCAGGCGCTGCCGCGCGGCAAGGCCGCCAAGGTGCGGGTCGTGTCCTCGCAGCAGCACCCGTCGCGGCTGGTGCTGCCCGTGGTGCCGGGGCTCGGCGTCGACACCGAGGCTCCCCCGTGCCCGTCTCTGCGCAACGAGCCCTGCCGGGACTACGTGCCCTTCACCAACCGCTGAGGACGGGGCCGCGGTCGAGGATGCCGCACTGACTCCAGCCCCCAGGTCGTCCTAGGTCCCCACTTCATGAGGGTCGAGGGCCTGCTGCGCCGCATCGATGACGCGGGTCAGGCTCTCGTGCATGGCGCGGAGCTCGTCGAGCTCCATGCCGAGCTCGGCGACCACGGCCGGCGGGATCTTCTCCGCTTGCTTCCGCAGTGCGCGACCCTTCTCGGTGAGGGTGACCGCGAGGGACCGTTCATCGCTCCGGTCGCGGTCTCGCGTGAGCAGTCCCGAGGCCTCCAGCCGCTTGAGCAGGGGGGAGAGCGTGCCCGGGTCCAGCCGCAGCAGGCGGCTGAGCTCGCGCACGGAGACCGGCTCGTGTTGCCACAGCGCGAGCATCACGAGGTACTGCGGATGCGTCAGCCCCATCGGCTCCAGCAACGGCCGGTACACCGCGACGACACTGCGGGCGGCGACCGACAGGGCGAAGCACACCTGCTGCTCGAGGGCGAGGGGGTTCTGAAGTTCGGCGGGGATCAGGGTGTCGGGTCTCACAATGAACAGCCTACCAATGATTGGTACACTAACCATTGGTACACCAATCTAAGGAGCAGGGACCGTGGGCGAATACGACGTGCCGGGCGACGGCGACTGGCTGGACCAGCGGCTGCGGGAGCTGCTCGACCAGGCGCAGGTGCAGGACCATGACGGCTCGTGGGTGGAGCCCGGCTCCCCCGGTGGAGCACCGTTAGAGAAATGAACGAGACTGCGTTCGACACCCCGCTGGCCAGCGGCAAGAGCAGTCCTGCGCGCCGCCGACCGCGCCACCTGCTGGACCCGGAAGACCTGCGCGGCAGCCACCAGCGCTCCCAAGGCACCGCCGAGTCCCTGGGCCGCGTGCAGAGGTGGGTCATGTCGGTGCTCGTGGTGACGACCCTCGAGCACCTCGCCGGAGGCGTTGCCCTGGTGGCGGTGTTCACGGACGACGCACGCCTCGATGCCCGCATCGGGCTGAACGTCATCACCGCCGTCATCGGGTGTCTCGCGGTGGCCGCCGGCCTGATGATCCACAAGAGGAGCCCACTGAGCTGGTGGCTCCTGCTGGGTCTCCTGCCCGGAGTCATCGGTGCCTGGTTCACCTTCGCCTGAGGCGAGCACGCCCGGCGCAGACCCCTGGGTCGACTCGGCCGCCCTCCAGACGCTCATGTGTCGCGCCGGGTTCGCTGTCGCGGTCATGGACGGGTCCGAACGGTTGTCGATGCTGAGTCCCGGCTCGGAGCTGCTGCTGCAGCGGCCGTTCGCGGCCGTGTCGGCCGAGTCGCTGGCGGAGGAGTTCCATCTCTACAGCGAGGGCGGCGCCCGCCCCCTCCGGCCCGATGAAGTGCCCATCGTGCGGGCCTCGCGCGGGGAGGTCGTCGAAGACGCCACCGTCACCGTGAAGGTCCCGGGTCAGCCGGTCCGTCACCTTCGCGTCAACGCCACGCCGATCGTCGGCATCAACGGCGAGCGGCAGGGCGCGTGGGCGGTCATGACAGACGTCACCGGCCTCGTGGCTGCCGCCCGGGGGGAGCTGAACCGCTCCCTGGCCGAGACCGTGAACCACAACCTCCGGACACCACTGGCCATCATGCTGGGCCACGCCGAGCTGCTGGTGGACCAACAAGCCGACTTCTCCCCTCAAGCCACCCGTTCGCTCGATGCCTTGTGGCGGGCGGGTCAACGCCTCAACGACGTGGTCACCTGGATCTCCGAGTGGATCGACCTCGCCTACACGGCTGGTGGCGTGGGCAGGGCAGCCGACCTCGCCGAGTACCTGGATCGGGGCGAGCACTCGTGATCCCGACGAAGGCTCCGCGTCCCGAGGATCAATCCCGGGGTGGTGAGTCGCCAGACCCTCAGGATCTTGTTCATCGGCTTGCCCTTCGCCAGTTCGTCGACGAGCTCGTCGACGTCCTGGACCCGGACGCCTGATGCGTCGCTGAGTCCAGCTGCTCGGCTCAGGACCGGTTGTGGGCGACGGCCTCCCGGACCAGCTCGACGAAGGCGTCCCCGTCCAGCTCGTCCCCCTCGCGCACGTCGATCGCGCGGCGGGTGCCGGCATCCAGGCTGGCGTTGAAGAGGCCGCTCGGGTCCTCCAGTGCGGCGCCCCGGGCGAACGTGAGCTTGACCTTGTCCTTGTAGGTCTCGAGCGTGCAGACGAGGCCGTCGGCGGAGAAGGTCGGGACCCCGTCGGGGTTGGAGGCCTTGCGCCACTTGACCTCCTCGACGATGCCCGGCTCGGCCCGGAGGATCAGAGCTCGGAGCCCGTCGATGGTCGCGGTCCGCCAGTCATTGCTCACGCGGCGACGATAACGCGAGCGCGGACCTGGCGTGTCCGCTCAACTCCTTGACAGGACGTGGCTAACAGTATTAGCTTTTAGGGTA
>JAOPXF010000053.1 GCA_025965295.1 Nocardioides sp. | reverse complement strand
ACCACGTCGTGCGCGTCCGCCACGGGGGCGAAGTCCGGGTGGCTGACCAACCGGGGCTGGAGCAGCAGGGCCTCGGCGGGGCGCAGCCCGGCCAGCCACGGCTCGAGGTCGCCGACCGGCTCGACCTGCTGGTGCGCGACGACGCGAGCGTCCGCGAGGCGGTGGGCGTCGCGTCCGCGCGACCCGGTGTTCGGCTTGAGGAAGGCCTCGCCGTGCTGGTCCAGGAAGGCGCGGACCCGGTCGCCGGCCGGCTCGCCGGCCCGCAGGAGCACGCTCTCGACCACCGGGATGCCGGCGTCGCGCAGCAGCGACGCCGTCCGGGCCTTGTCCCCGAGGGTCAGCAGGCCGGGGCGCGACCGGCGCCCCCCGGCGGCGAGGTTCCAGCCGAGGTGCCGGTCCGAGACGTACTCCGCCCAGCGCTCGACGTACCCCTCCCGGGGGAGGCCGAGCCGCAGGGCGAGCGGCGGCGGCACCCCGTGCCGGGCCAGCGCCGTCAGCCGTCGCCGGACCTCGGGGGCCTCGATCCCGGTGGTGGTGCAGAACCGGGCGACCTGGTCCGGGTCCAGGGCGTCGAGCGCCTCGCCGGCGCCCGCTCGTCGCCAGGACCACCAGGTGCCGGGGGCGGAGGCGAGGTGGCCGATCCGGGCCCGGCGCTGCCCGTAGCCACGCAGCACCCGGCGCTGGACCCGCAGCGGCCCGCTCACCCGGGGGGAGAGGTACGACGCGGACGCCCAGGCCCGCGGAGGGGGGCTCACACCACGACCCCGTCCCGGATCCGGACGACGTGGTCGGCGGACTCGATCGTGGTGCGCCGGTGCGCGATCACGAGCACCGTCACAGCCGGGACCAGGCTGGCCACCAGCTCGACGACCGCGGCCTCGGTCTCGTCGTCCAGCGACGAGGTGGCCTCGTCGAGGACGAGCAGCAGCGGCTTGCGCAGGAGCGCGCGGGCCAGCGCGACGCGTTGGCGCTCGCCGCCGGAGAGTCGCACGCCGCGCTCGCCGAGCCGGGTGTCGAGCCCGGCCGGGAGCTCCCGCGCGAAGCCGGCGGAGCACCGGTCGAGCATCGTCCAGCACTCCTCGTCGGACACCTCGGCGTGGACCGACCAGGTGAGGTTGCGGCGCAGGCTGGCGTCGATCAGCGCGGTGTCCTGCGGCACGTAGGCGACGTGCCGCCGCCACCACGACAGGTCCGCGTCGGTGAGGGGCTCGCCGTCCACGAGGACCCGCCCCTCCTGCGGGGCGAGCAGCCCCAGGACCAGGTCGGCGGTCGTGGACTTGCCGGCACCCGAGGGGCCGGTCAGGGCGGTGACCTGCCGACGCGGCACCACCAGGTCCGCGCGGCGTACGCCCTGGGCCGTGCCGGCGTAGAGGAACGTGACCCCGCGCAGCTCCACGAGCGGCCCGGTGCCGTCCGGGTCGGGGTCGGAACGGGTCGAGCGGGAGCCGGCCGGCACCTCCGCCTCGTGCGTCGCCTCGTCCACCAGGTCGTGCAGGTTGCCGACCGCCGGGAGCGAGTTGAGAAGGAGGCTGCCCGTCATCGTGAGGCCACGGACCTGGCCGGCGAGCCGGGCGACGAGCATCAGGACCACGACGATCGACGCGGGCGGCACGTCGAGGCCGACGGCGACCTGCACGAGGAGGGCGGCGCAGACCGCCAGCCCGACGGTCGACACGGCGCTCACCGTCGCGGTCCGGCGGGTGTTGGCCAGCTGGGCCTCCCGGGTCCCCGAGAAGGCGGTGGCCAGCTCCTCCGACCAGGTGCCGGCAGCGTCGTGCGTGCGGACCAGCCGCAGCGAGTCCAGCGAGTTCGCCATCGCGGACTGGAGCCGGCGGTTCTGCACGCCGAACTCGCGCCCGAGCCGGTGCGCGGGCCCGAACGCCGTCCGCGCCAGCACCACGCCCAGCAGGCACACGCCCACGAGAGCGGGCAGGGCGAGGAGGGGGGACACGGCGACGGCGATCGCGGCCGTCGCCACCGCCATCACCGAGGTCACGGCGAGGGTCATCAGCTGGAAGAACGCCATGCCGCTGCGCGCGGCACCGCTCGTGACGATCTCGATGACGTCGGTCCGTCGCCGGGAGAGCACGAAGGACCACCGGGCGGCCAGCACTGCGTCCAGCGCCTGCTGTCGCAGGTGGTCGACGATGCGGAGCTGGATCGAGGCCGAGGTGATCGCGGAGGCCCGGGCCACCGCAGCCTGGGCGGCGGCGAGGACCACGAACGCGAGGAGGAGCGCGGGCAGCGACGTCGAGGGGATCTCGACCGGCCCGAGCCGCGTCGAGGCCCGCCCCGAGCCGAGCGCGTGCACGATCGGCAGGAGCAGCGCCATCGACAGCCCGGTGGCGACGCCGTTGGCGGCCAGCAGGACCAGGGAGAGCGCCACCCGGCGCCTGTCGAAGCGCCAGGCCACGGACACCAGGGTCCCGAGGTCACGCCGGGCCGAGGCCGGCCGGGCGTCAGACTCGCTCATCGAGCTCCCGGCCCGGGGCCCAGTCGGGGTCGGGGGTGAAGACCGCGGTGGCCGTGAAGCCCCGGGCGGCGGGACCCCCGGTGAGCGCACCCAGCCGGCCCACCAGCCAGGCGTGGGCGTCCCAGGGCTGGTCCGGCTCCGCCGGCCGGCGCAGCCCGATCACGACCGCACCGGGCTCGTGGCGGCGCCGCAGCATCACCTGGCCCGCGAAGGCCTCGGCCAGACAGGTCGGCTCCCACGGCAGCCGCGCGGCGGCCCGTCGTACGGCGACCGCGACGTTCCCCTCGGCCCGGCTGGCGGCACGTGAGCGCAGCAGCGTCGTCCGACGTCCGCGCCAGGCATCCGGCACCGCGCACGACCGGCCGAGGACCCAGGCCCAGCGGGTCATGGGGACCCGACGCTTCAGCACCTCGCCCACGGACAGCAGGAGCATCGCCTGCGCGACTCGTCCCCGGTGGCGCCAGCGCCGCATCAGCATGGGCCGAGGATAGACGGATCGGCCCGCCCCTATCCTTTCGGCGTGCCCCCCTCCGGACCGAGTCTCGACACGTCGGTCGAGCCGTGGCGCGGCAGGTTCCCCGGTCTCGGCGAGGTCCGGGTGCACGCGGACGGCCGGGTCGAGGCCGATCCCGCGCCCGGCGAACCCGACTCGGCCGAGCCGGTCGAGCAGCGCGAGCAGGCGCTGCGGGCCGGCTGGGGCGACCTGCTCTCGTGGCGCCGTCGCGGTTTCGACCTGCTGTACGGCGTCGCCGCCGCGCCGCCGCCGTACGACGCGTGCGTGCTGCTCGCCGGTGACGCGGCGGGCGCCGCCCAGATCCTGCTCCCGCTCGCCGGGCAGGGCTGGCACCTCCTGTCCGACCGGCCCGCCCCGGTCGTCGCCGCG
>JAOPXF010000038.1 GCA_025965295.1 Nocardioides sp. | reverse complement strand
TCGGGTCCGGTACGCCGGGTGGTCGCCGAGTCGCCCGCCTTCGCGCCGCAGGTCACCAAGGTCCTCGGCTCGCCCTGGCTGCGCGTCGACGAGGTCGTCGCCGCGCTGGGCTCGGCATGAGCACGCTCGGCACCCGCGCGGTGCCGCTCAGCCCCCGCTCGGCGCTCGTGCTCGGGGTGGCCTCGCTGGGCGGCCTGATGATGCTGGCCTGGCCCCTGCTCCTGCGGGTGCCCGAGCACGCCCGGGTGGACCCGCCGTTCCTGTTCCTGGCCCTGCTGCCGATCGTGATCGCCGTCGTCCTCGCCGAGATCAGCGAGGGCGGCATGGACCCGCGCGTGCTCGCCATCCTCGGGGTGCTCAGCGCGGTCAACGCGCTGCTGCGGGGGATCTCGGCCGGCACCGGCGGCGTGGAGCTGGTGTTCTTCCTGCTGATCCTGGCCGGGCGGGTCTTCGGCCCGGGCTTCGGCTTCGTGCTCGGCTGCACGTCGCTGTTCGCGTCGGCGCTGATGACCGCCGGGGTCGGTCCGTGGCTGCCGTTCCAGATGCTCGTGTCGGCCTGGGTCGGCATGGGGGCCGGGCTGCTCCCGCGCCGCGTGACCGGCCGCCGCGAGATCGCGATGCTGGTGCTGTACGGCGTGTTCGCGGCGTACGCCTTCGGCCTGCTGATGAACCTCTCCGGCTGGCCGTTCGTGCTCGGCATCGAGGTGGCCGGCCACGAGGGCTCGCTCTCGTACGTCGCCGGTGCGCCGCTCTGGGAGAACCTGCACCGGTTCGCCGTCTACACGCTGCTGACCTCGACCGGGAGCTTCGACACCGGCCGCGCGATCACCAACTCGGTCGCGATCGCCGTGCTCGGCCCGGCCGTGCTCACGACCCTGCGCCGGGCCTCCCGCCGCGCGACCGTCACCGGCAGCGTGGCCTAACCGGGGTCGACGAGCAGGATCCGGTCGTCGCCCTCGACGGGGGCGCCCCGGCCGTCCTGGTTGCTCGTGGTCACCCAGAGCCGGCCGTCGGGGGCGACCGCGACGGTGCGCATCCGGCCGTACTCGCCGACGAAGAAGTCCTTGGGGTCCGTGGCCAGATTGCCGGTCACGTCGATACGCCACAGCCGGGCCCCGCGCAGCGAGGCGAGCCACAGCTCCCCGTCGCGCCACGCGAGCCCGGAGGGAGAGGCGACGGCGACGTCCCACACGACCTGCGGGTCGGTGAGGCCGGCCCGGCCGCCCCGCCCCTCGACGATCGGCCAGCCGTAGTCGTCGCCGGGCTCGATCAGGTTGAGCTCGTCGAAGTCGTTGTGCCCGAACTCCGAGGCCCACAGCCGGCCCCGGTCGTCGAAGGCGAGGCCCTGGACGTTGCGGTGTCCGTAGGACCAGACGGGGGAGTCGCCGAAGGGGTTGCCGGGCGCGGGGTCGCCGTCGGTCGTGATCCGCAGGATCTTGCCGCCGAGCGACGCCTTGTCCTGGGAGAGGCTGTCGTCGCCGGTCTCACCGGTGGACGCGTAGAGGTAGCCGTCGGGACCGAACGCGAGCCGGCCGCCGTCATGGATGAAGCCGTTGGGGATGTCGTCGAGGATCACGGTCGGCTCGCCCAGCCGGCCGGCGTCGTACGTCGTCCGCACGATCCGGTTGTCCTCGGCCGTGCTGACGTAGAAGAAGAGCTGGTGGTCGGTCTCGAAGTCGGGCGACACGGCGACCCCGAGCAGGCCGGCCTCGCCCTGGGGGGCGGCGGCGTCGATGGTCCCGATCTCCCGCACCCGGTGGTCCGGGCCGTGGATGAGCAGCACCCTGCGGGTGTCGCGCTCGGTGACGATCGCGTCGCCGTCGGGCAGGAAGCCGAGCCCCCACGGGACCGCCAGGTCCGTGGCGATCGTCGCCACGACGCGGGGAGCGCGGGTGGGTTCGCCCGGGGCCGTCCCGTCGGTGGGCGCGGTGGGCGCCGTGGTCTCCGTCGGAGCCGGTGTGGCCGTGAGCGTGGTGCCCGGCGCGGACGAGTCGTCCGTCGTGCATCCCGCGAGGCCCAGCACCGTCACGGCGACGGCCAGTGCCGTGCCGGCCGCCCGGGTCATCGGGACACCCGATCCAGGAACTCGACCAGGAGCGCGTGCACCCGGTCGGGCTGCTCCATCTGGATGAAGTGGCTGCCGCGGAGCTCGACGTACGTCGCCCCCTCGATGCGGGCCGCGGCCGAGGCCATGTGCCGGGCACCGGCGAGGATGTCGAAGGTGCCGGCCACGAACTCGGTGGGGATCGTGATTCCGCGCAGCGAGACCCGGGCGTGCTCGGAGGTGCGCAGGGCGAGGTGGAAGTACCAGTCGACCGGGGTCGTGAGGAACTCGGCGATCGCGACGGCGGCGAGCTCGGGGTCCGGGAGGCGGAACATGAATCCGGTGTGGGTCAGCACCCCGACCCCGCGCGGGCCCACCGGCAGCCGGGAGGTGATCGGGGTGAGCGCGACGCCGGCAACCTTCATGGCCCGGGCGAGATTGACGGTCAGGGCGCGGGTGGCGAAGCGGGGAATCCGGACCGGGGCGAGCATGGTGTCGAACGTGGCACCGGGGACGCCGGCGACCGCGAACAGCCCCGAGACCCGCTCGGGGTGGCTGACCGCGAGCTCGAACATGGTGTTGACGCCCATCGACCAGCCCATGAGCGGCGCGCGGTCGATGCCGAAGTGGTCCATCACCGACAGGGCGTCCTCGACGAAGGCCTCGATGCCGCAGTGCGCCGGGTCGGCGGGGCGGTCCGAGCCCCCCGTGCCGCGGTGGTTCCACGAGACGATGCGGACCCCGCAGTCGGGGCGCAGGAACTCCGGCCAGGTCCAGGGTCCGGTGCCCAGCCCGTTGCACAGCAGGACGGTCGGGCCGTCGATGCTCCCGTCGGGGTCGTTGGTCCACGCGGTCAGGCGGGTCCCGTCATCGGACAGGACGTCTCGGTAGGCGATGCTCGGCGCGGGAGCCACGCGCGCCGCAGAGGTCGGCATGACTGCATTGTGCCGGAGGGCGGGTCGCCCTCGGCT
>JAOPXF010000036.1 GCA_025965295.1 Nocardioides sp. | reverse complement strand
GCCGGAAAGCTGCTTGAGCACCTCGAAGCCGACCGCGCCGAGCAGCGCACCGGACCAGAGCGAGCGCCTGGGCGTGTGCGGCTCCGCAAGCAGCCGGAACATCGCGAAGAACAGCGCCATGTTCGCGCCCAGCCCGAGCACCACGGTGACCAGCCGGACCAGCCAGCCGAGGTCCGCGCCGAGGCCCAACCAGTCGAGCACGTCGGAGGAGAACCCGCTCACGAAGCCCGAGACCGCGACGGACACCAGCAGGATCACGCCGATCAGCGCCAGCGTGACCAGGTCGCGGAGCTTGCCGACGATGAAGTTGGGCTGCTCCTTGCGCGGCAGCTCGAAGACCACGACCAGGGCATCGCGCATGCCCGAGAGCCACCCGAGACCGGAGTAGATGACACCGGCGAGGCCGAGCAGCCCGACCGTCGCCGCGGCGTTCTGGATGTCCGCGAGCTGGATCTGCCCCTCCTGGTCGCCGAGGAGACCGGGGAGCACCTGCTCGATCGCGGCCTGGAGATCCCGCTGGGCGCCGTCGTAGAGGCGGGCGACGTACCCGACCACGAAGAACGCGAGCGCGAGGATCGGGAAGAACGACAGGAACGCGAAGTACGTGACGGCGCCGGCCTGCTGGCTCCCCTGGACCCGCCCGTAGTGCTGCTGCATCCGGACCAGGTGGTCGACGAAGGGGCGGCGCTCGCGCAGGGCCGTGATCGCCGACGTCGCCCGCTCCTTGAGCGAGGCCACGGCTCAGGTCTCCGCGGGGGCGAGCGGGAACTCGCGGGTGGGCTGCCAGCCCGCCAGTTCGTCGTGGACGTAGAGGTGGAAGTCGCTGACATCGAACTCGCACTCGAAGTCGGACAGGTCCTCGAACGCCCGGTCGAGCAGCTCGTCGCGCAGGTGGTGAGCGACGGTGACGTGCGGGTGGTAGGGGAACGCGATGTCGATGTCGAGCGGCCCCTGGCGCACGCAGGCCGCGAGCTGCTCGCACTGGGAGATGCCCTCGACCAGGGTGACGAAGACGACCGGCGAGACCGGCCGGAAGGTGCCGGTGCCGCGCAGGTGCACGCAGAACGACTCGTTGTCGGCGGCGACCTCGGTGAGGTGCTTCTCGATGTGGGCGAGGTCGTCGGGCTCGACCTCGATCGGCGGCACCAGGGTGATGTGCGTCGGGATCATCGTCGCGGTGGTGTCACCGACGGCCGTCCGGTAGTCCTGGAGCTGGCTCGCCCACGGCTCTGGGATGGCCAGGGCGACTCCGATGGTAGGCACGTCGAAAGACCCTACTGGCCTGCGGCCACGAAGCCGACCCGCTGGTAGACGTCGCGCAGGGTCGCCTCCGCCACGGCGCCGGCCTGGGCCGCGCCCTGCTTGAGTACGGCGGTCAGGTGGGCCTGGTCGTCGAGGAGCTCGAGGGTGCGCTCGCGGAACGGGGTGACGAAGTCGACCACGACCTCGGCGAGGTCCTTCTTGAGGTCGCCGTAGCCGCGACCGGCGTACTCCTCCTCGATCGAGGAGATCGCGGTCCCGGTGAGGGCGGAGAAGATCGTGAGCAGGTTGCTGATCCCGGGCTTGGCCTCGGGGTCGAAGCGGATCTCGCCGTCGGAGTCCGTGACGGCCGAGCGGATCTTCTTCGCGCTCACCTTCGGGTCGTCGAGCATCTCGATGATGCCGGCGGGCGAGGACGCCGACTTCGACATCTTCGAGGTCGGGTCCTGCAGGTCGCCGATCTTGGCGGTCGCCTTGAGGATGTACGGCTCGGGCAGGCGGAAGGTCTTCTTGTAGCGGTGGTTGAACCGCTGGGCGAGGTCGCGGGTCAGCTCGAGGTGCTGGCGCTGGTCCTCGCCCACGGGCACGAAGTGCGGGCGGTAGAGCAGGATGTCCGCGGCCTGGAGGATCGGGTAGGTGAACAGGCCGACCGAGGCCGCACCCTCGCCGCCCTTGGCGGACTTGTCCTTGAACTGGGTCATGCGCCGGGCCTCGCCGAAGCCGGTCAGGCACTGGAGCACCCAGCTCAGCTGGGCGTGCTCGGGGATCTGGCTCTGCACGAAGATCGCCGAACGCGCCGGATCGATGCCCATCGCCAGCAGCTGGGCCGCGGCCCGCAGCGTCCGCTCGCGCAGCACCTTGGGATCCTGCTCGAGGGTGATCGCGTGCAGGTCGGCGATGAAGAAGAACGGCTGGTGGTCGTGCTGGAGGTCCACCCACTGCCGCAGCGCCCCGAGGTAGTTGCCGAAGTGGAACGAGTCGGCCGTCGGCTGGATCCCCGAGAGCACGCGCGGCCGGGCGGTGCCGGAGGCCGGCGCGAACGCGGCGACCTCCGGTTCGGTCGTGGTGGACATGGCGGCCATTCTTCCCGATCCGGCGGCCGTCTCGCGGCCTGGGGTGTCGCGACCTCCCGGAGCCCGGTGGTCCGGCCGCCTACGCTGACCCGGTGCGCCGCCGCCTGGTCCTGGTCTCCGTCGTCGTGAACGCCGCGATGCTGGGTCTCATGGCGGGTCCTGCCAGGGGCTCCAGGACGACCACAGCTACGCGCTGGACGGCCCCTACCGCTGCTCGGAGGCGGTCCAGACACGGCTGCGCACGACGTACGGCGACGGCTTCGTCAACCGCGACGACCAGAGCATCCGCGGCGACCGGCTGGACCTGGCCTGGACCTTCGACCGGAGGGCGCGCCACCGTCCGTTGACCGGGACCGCCACCTGCACGCTGGCCCGCGATCGCGACCGGTTCGTCGTCACCGACCTCGACCTGCGGGTGGACGAGTGACCCGCGGCCGCCTGGGGTTGCTCGTGGGCAACCTGACCCCGTTGCTGTTCCTGTGGACCGGCCTGCTCGACCTGCCCGCGCTGGTGCTCTGCTACGCCCTCGAGACGCTCGTGCTGACGGGCTTCAACTACCTGCGCGCCGGCCGGCGCCGCTCCGGCGCGGACACGCTGGTCCTCGCCTGGGCCGGTCGCCTCGCCCAGGGCGTGGCGGTGGTCATCGCGGTCGTGATGGCCGGCAGCTGGACCGTCATGACCGCGCTGAACGCGCTGGCCAACACCGCCCTGCTGCTCGCCCGGCCTGGTGCTGGCCGCCCGGCAGAGCGGCCGCGGGATCCTCGAGGCGGCCGGCGACCCGGCCGGCACGCTGTGGCGCGTGGCCGTGGTCCTCGGCGCCGCGCCCGCGTACGTCGGGGCCGAGGCGGCCGAGTCGTTGGCCGAGCGCGGCTGGTCGGCCGACGCCCCGGCCGCCGGGGTCACCGGGCAGCTCGGCCACCTGCTGCTGCACACCGCCGAGGCCGTCGACCAGCCGGTCGGCATCCTGCTGGCCTCGGTGCTG
>JAOPXF010000478.1 GCA_025965295.1 Nocardioides sp. | reverse complement strand
GTCGCCCAGCAGGTACGTGTCGTCGCCGTTCGGCGCGTCGCCCTCGACGACGAAGTCACGGCCGCCGGCGGACTCGACCCGGTCGTCGCCGCCCCGGCCCGAGAACACCTCCCCTCGGTCGGTGCCGAGCAGCACGTCGTCCCCATCGCTGCCGACCACGTCGAGGACCTGGCCGACGACGATCCGGTCGTGGCCCTGGCCGGTCGCCCGGCCGGCCACCAGGTCGACGCGGACGCCGCCACCGTGCCGGAACCTCACCTCTTCGGCGTGTCCGAGGTCGTGGTCGAGGGGCCGGGGGTCGCGGCCCGGGTCCAGACGGTCGCTGCCTGGGCCACCGTCGAGCCGGTCGCCGAGGAGGGTGAGCCCGTCGACGTGGGACGCACCGTCGCCCTCGCCGTACAGCCGGTCGTTGCCGGGACCGCCCTCCACGACATCCTCTCCGGCACCCGCACACACGAGGTCGCGGCCACCGCGGGCGTCGATCCGGTCCCCGCCACCGCGGGCGACGATCACGTCGCGCCCGGGGGTGCCGACGATCCGGTCGGGCTTGCCGGTGCCCACGATCGTGGCCCGCACGCCGTGACAGGTGTACGTCGCACCGGACGGGGCAGCCTGAGTCGCGGCGGGCAGGGAGACGAGGCCGCCGGCGAGGCCGGCGGCCAGGGTGACGAGGACGTGGGGGCGCATGGGTGCTCCGATCCGAGAGGGTTTCCTGCTGAGTGTGATGCCCCGAACCCCGGATCGGTTCGCGATCACTCCCGTCATGGGGCGGATCCGGCACCCGTTCGCCGACATTTCGGGAGGATCGCCGCACCGCACTACAGTCTGCCGCGTGACCCAGGACTCCCCCCAGCAGCTCGCCCAGGACGCCGCGGAGAAGCTCGCCGAGCTGACCGGCGTCGACCGTCACGACGTCGCCCTCGTGCTCGGCTCGGGCTGGCTGCCGGCCGTCGACGCCCTCGGCGAGGCGACGGCCGAGGTCGCGACGACCGACCTGCCGGGCTTCTCGGCCGCCGCCGTGGCCGGCCACTCGGGCAAGATCCGGTCGGTCCGCGCCGGCGAGCGCAACCTGCTGGTCTTCCTGAGCCGCACCCACTACTACGAGGGCAAGGGCGTCGACGCGGTCGTGCACGGCGTACGCACGGCCGCCGCGGCCGGCTGCGGCACGATCGTGCTCACCAACGGCTGCGGGGGGCTGAAGGAGACCTGGACGCCCGGCACCCCGGTGCTGATCAGCGACCACATCAACCTCACCGGCCGCTCCCCCATCGCCGGCGCGAACTTCGTCGACCTCACCGACCTCTACAGCAGCCGGCTCCGCGCCATGTGCCGCGAGGTCGACCCGAGCCTCGACGAGGGCGTCTACGTCCAGTTCCCCGGCCCGCACTACGAGACCCCGGCCGAGATCGGCATGGTCCGGGCGATCGGCGGCCACCTGGTCGGCATGAGCACCACGCTCGAGGCCATCGCCGCCCGCGAGGCCGGGATGGAGGTGCTCGGCATCAGCCTGGTCACCAACCTGGCCGCCGGCATCAGCGGCGAGCCGCTGAACCACGCCGAGGTCCTCGAGGCCGGCCGCGCCGCCGCCAGCCGGATGGGCGACCTGCTCGGCCGGATCGTCCCGCGCATCTGAGCGGGCGAGTGGCGATAGCCTGCGGCCCACAAGCCCACCGCCCAGCAGGAGGAGACGGCCCATGAGGGTCCTCGTCACCGGAGCCGCCGGCAGCATCGGCCGCGTCGTCACCGTCGGCCTGACCGACCGCGGCCACGAGGTCGTCGGCCTCGACCGGGTCCCGCAGCCCGACGGCTTCGACGGCCGCTGGCACACGGCCGACTGCGCCGACCCCGACGCCGTCGCAGCCGTCTTCGCCGAACAGCCCCTCGACGCGGTGCTCCACCTGGCCGGCTACCCCGGGGAGGCCAGCCTCCCGGACTCCCTCACCTCCCATGTGGTGACGACGGCCGCGCTCCTCGACGCGATGGTGGAGCACGACGTGCGCCGCTTCGTCTACGCCGGCTCCAACCACGCCGTCGGACGGACGCCGCGCCGC
This sequence comes from Nocardioides sp., assembly GCA_025965295.1. GTDB lineage: Bacteria > Actinomycetota > Actinomycetes > Propionibacteriales > Nocardioidaceae > Nocardioides. Next base: position 5,689 of record JAOPXF010000478.1, on the reverse strand, counting down.
GACCTGCTCACGATCCACACCCGCCCGCGCCCCGACACGTTCTACGGCGTCGGCAAGGTGGCCGCCGAGGCGGTGATGAGCCTGTACGTCGATCGCCACGGCATCGATGCGGTCTCGTGCCGGATCGGCTCGTTCCTGCCCGAGCCGGAGACGACCCGGCACCTGGCCACCTGGCTCTCGCCCGACGACTGCGTCCGGATGGTCGAGGCGTCGCTGACCGCCGCGGCCCCCGGCTACGCGGTCCTCTACGGCATCTCCGACAACACCCGCGCCTGGTGGGACCTCGCCCCTGGCCTGGCGCTGGGCTACGACCCCCAGGACGACGCGGAGCAGTTCGCCCACCTGATCCCCTCGAGCCCGGCCGACGAGGCGGACGCCGCCTACGTCGGCGGGCCGTTCGCGAGCGAGGAGTTCTACCGCCCGGCGCTCGACCGCGCCTGACCCGGCCCGCCGCCGCACGGGTGGCGGGGGACCGGGCTGGTTGAGTGGGAGCATGAGCCTCCAGCAGCGCACCCGCGGCAGCACGTCCCCGCTCACCGTCTCCGCCCTCGGCCTCGGCTGCATGGGGATGTCGGAGTTCTACGGCACCGGCGACGAGCAGACCGGGATCGCCACCATCCGGCGCGCTTTGGATCTCGGCGTCACGTTCCTCGACACCGCCGACATGTACGGCCCCTTCACCAACGAGCAGCTGGTCGGCAAGGCCGTCGCCGGCCGCCGCGACGAGATCCAGCTCGCCACGAAGTTCGGCAACGAGCGGTTGCCGGACGGCACCCGGGTGGGCATCAACGGCTCGCCCGACTACGTGCGGTCCGCGTGCGACGCGTCGCTGCGGCGCCTCGGCGTCGACCACATCGACCTGTACTACCAGCACCGCGTCGACCAGACGGTGCCGATCGAGGAGACCGTCGGGGCCATGGCCGAGCTCGTCGCCGCCGGCAAGGTCGCCCACCTCGGGCTCTCGGAGGCGTCGGTCGCCACCATTCGCCGTGCCCACGCGACGCACCCGATCACCGCGCTCCAGACGGAGTACTCCCTGTTCACCCGCGATCTCGAGGACGAGATCCTGCCGACCCTTCGCGAGCTCGGCATCGGGCTGGTCCCCTACTCCCCCCTCGGTCGCGGCCTGCTGACCGGCGCGATCACCAGCGAGGACGCCCTCGCCGACGACGACTCGCGCCGGACGGCGTACTTCCCGCGCTTCCAGGGCGAGGCGCTCGACGCCAACCTCACGCTGGTCGCGAGGATCCGCGAGATCGCCGACGCGAAGGGCTGCACGCCCGGCCAGCTCGCGCTCGCGTGGGTCCTGGCGCAGGGCGACGACGTGGTCCCGATCCCCGGGACGAAGCGGATCCCGTACCTCGAGGAGAACGTCGGCGCGGCCGACGTCGAGCTGTCGGCCGACGACCTCGCGGCTCTCGAGGACGCCGTGCCCCGCGACGCCGTTGCCGGCGCGCGCTACGGCGACATGAGCACGATCGACGCCTGAGGCCCGCACTCCGGGGTTTGGCCGTCGCGCGGACGGGGGACGGGTTGGGGAGTCGACCCGGACGAGGAGACCCCATGACCGACGACCGTGGCACCGCCGACCCGACGGAGGCCTTCCAGGAGAAGCCCCGGAGGGCGACATCGAGGAGATGGAGGAGGAGCGCGAGCGCCGCCTCGACCCCGACAACCGGCCGGAGGGCGCCGAGGTCGACAACACCGGCGAGACGCTGCCGACCGTCGAGGAGTTCAAGGAGCGCAACGCCGGCGACGACGAGGTCGAGGGCGCGGCCGGGAGCTCTGACCCCAGCAAGGCGTTCAAGGAGAACCCGCCGTCCGAGGAGGAGGTCGAGGAGATCGAGGCCGAGCGCAAGCGCCGCCTCGACCCCGACAACCGACCGGAGGGCGCCGAGGTCGACAACACCGGCGAGAACCTGCCCGACTTCATCAAGGAGGAGATCAGGGAGCAGCAGGGCCGGGACTGACCCCACCCAGGGCCCGGCGCAGGCCGGCCACACAGCTCCGCATCATCCGGTCGTGGTTCCACCGCAGCAGCGGGCGGGCGCCGTACGACGCGAGGGCGAGCAGCCCGCGCACCTCGACCTCCTGCTCGAAGTCCATCCGGGTGCCGCCCGCGCCCGATGGCGACAGCCGCCAGCGCACGACGCCGCGGAGGTCACCGCCGACGGTGGTCTCCAGCACGGGGGGCTCGCGACGCACGGCGTGCAGCACCAGGTCGAGCGTGTAGGGCAGGACCGAGCGGCAGAGCACCCGTGCGTCGTCCGGGCCGAGGCTCGCCACCGCCACTACCTCGGGCCACCACTCCGGGTAGTGCTCGAGGTCGACGAGCAGCGCGGCGACGGCGTCCACGCCATGCGGGACGGTCCAGCTGCCGCCGAAGCGGTAGGTCGCGCTCACCACCGCTCGGCCTCCTGGTCGAGGCGGGCGGTCATCCGCTCGAGCGCCCGCGCGGCCTGCCGGCGTACGTCGGGGTGCCGGTCGGTGAGCAGGCCGCGCACGGCCTCGACGTGCTCGGTGTCACCGGCGGCCCCCAGGGTGCGCAGCGCCTGGGCCCGCACCCGGTCCAGCTCGTGGTCGAGCAGCCGCACCGCACCGGGACCGGCCTCGCCCAGCTGGCGCCGGGTCGCGACCTTGAGGCAGTTCTCGGCGGGCCGCCAGTGCTCGTCGTCGAGCCCCGCCACGACGGCTGCGGTGGCGCGCTCGTCCCAGACGTGGAGAAGCCCGCGCGCCCCCCAGGCGCGCGTCCAGTACTCCTTCCACCGGGACCGGTCGAGGGTCGGCGAGCCGGGCTCGAAGGAGAGGCCGGTGAGGTAGCGCAGCTCGTCGGCGTGCTCCTCGCGGGGCGCGCCCCCCATCAGGTCGAGGCAGAGGGTCACCACGGCCTCCTCCCCCACGTGGGTCACCAGCTCCGCGACGAGGTTTCCGAGGGGCACGTCGAGGTCGCTGGGCGGCGGCAGGGAGGGGGGCACCTGCCCATGATGGCGGGTGCCACCCCGCCGCGGTGAGGCACTAACGTGCCTGCCATGACGACGTACGCCGAAGCCGGCCTCCTCGAGCGGGCCCGGGCCTGGGCCGAGGAGGATCCGGACCCTCAGACCCGCGCCGAGCTGGAGGCCATCATCGCCGCGGTCGAGGGCGGGGCCGACGCGACGGAGCTGGCCGACCGCTTCGACGGCACCCTGGAGTTCGGCACGGCCGGGCTGCGCGGGGCGCTGGGCGCCGGCTCGAACCGGATGAACCGCGTGGTGGTCATCCGCGCCGCCGCCGGGCTGGCGGCGTACCTCCGGCAGACCGGCGCCCCCCGTGAGGCCGCGGTCGTCGTTGGCTACGACGCCCGGCACAACTCCGACGTCTTCGCTCGCGACACCGCCGAGGTGATGACGGGCGCCGGCTTCCGCGCCTACGTGCTGCCCCGCCCGCTGCCGACCCCGCTGCTCGCCTTCGCGATTCGCGAGCTCGGCTGCGTCGCCGGGGTCATGGTGACCGCGAGCCACAACCCGCCCGAGGACAACGGCTACAAGGTCTACCTCGGCGACGGCAGCCAGATCGTGCCGCCCGCCGACGCGGAGATCGCCGCACAGATCGCGGCCGTCGGGCCCCTTGCCGACGTGCCCCGCGGCGACAGCGGGTCGCTCCTCGACGAGCACCTGGTCGACCGGTATCTCGACACGGTCGCCGACCTGGCGGTCGACGGCCCCCGTGACCTCGACATCGTCTACACGCCGCTGCACGGCGTCGGCGGCGCCTCGGTCGTGCAGGTCCTCGAGACCGCCGGCTTCGACGCCCCCAGGGTCGTGGCCCAGCAGGAGCTGCCCGACCCGGACTTCCCGACCGTGGCGTTCCCCAACCCGGAGGAGCCCGGGGCGATGGACCTGGCGATGGCGCTGGCCGCGGCGCACGGGTCCGACCTGGTCGTGGCCAACGACCCCGACGCCGACCGCTGCGCCGCCGCGGTGCCGGGCCCGCACGGCTGGCGGATGCTGCGCGGCGACGAGGTCGGTGCGCTGCTCGCCTCACACCTGCTGCGCTCCGGCAAGCAGGGCACCTACGCCACGTCGATCGTGTCGTCCTCGCTGCTGGCGAAGATGGCGGCGGCCGCCGGGCAGCCGTACGCCGAGACCCTCACCGGCTTCAAGTGGATCGGCCGGGTGCCGGACCTCGCGTTCGGCTACGAGGAGGCCCTCGGCTACTGCGTGGACCCCGAGCACGTGAAGGACAAGGACGGCGTCTCGGCGCTGCTCCTGCTGTGCGAGATCGCGGCCGGCGCCAAGGCCGCCGGGCGAGGGCTCGTCGACCTGCTCGACGACATCGCGGCGGAGTTCGGCCTGCACGCCACCGACCAGCTCTCCGTGCGGGTCGCCGACCTGGGTGAGATCGCGACGGCCCTGGCCCGGCTCCGGGGCACCCCGCCCACGGTGCTCGGCGGCCTCGCGGTGGAGCGCGTCGACGACCTGTCCCTCGGTCAGGGTGGGCTGCCCCCCACCGAGGGGCTGCGCTACCACCTCGCCGAAGGCGCGCGGGTCATCGTGCGGCCGAGCGGCACCGAGGCGAAGCTGAAGTGCTACCTCGAGGTGGTCGTCCCCGTGAACCCCGAGGACGGCGTCGAGGCGGCCCGGATCTCCGCCGCCGGCCGGCTCGACGCCCTGCGCGGCGACATCAAGGCCGCCGCCGGCATCTGAGCCGGGGGGGTTGGGGTTTGGTCCCCAACCGCAACATTTGGTCCCCGGAACGTGCGGTTTGTGACCAATCGGCGCCCTGTCGAGGTGGGACGGGGTGGCGAGGCGACGTCCCGAGGAGCTACATCCCTACGCCGACACATATGTACGCCGAATGGTCACGAACCGCACGTATCCGCCCCCGAAACGTGCGGTTGGGGACCAAACCACGCGGACCGCGCCAGCGGGCCGAACGTCGGTCAGACGAGCAGCGACAGCACGAACAGCCCCACCGAGACGACCAGGGCAACCACCTCGGGCCACGCCCAGGCACGTCGTACGCCGCTCGCGAGCGCCAGCTGCTCGTCGGACAGCAGCCGCACCCCGGCCTTGGCCCGGGCGTCCTCGGCGAGCCGGCTGATCCGGTCCTCGACGAAGTCGGGGTAGGACTGCGCGAGATCGGGGGCCGTCGTGGGCCGCCCGGTCTTGATCGACTGCCGCCAGGAGCGCCCCACGGCCGGGGAGACGTAGCGCTTCTCGCCGACCCTGACGGCGAGCACCTGGCGCACCACCACCTGCTCGATCGCGGCGAGCGGGAGCCACGCGGTGTGCAGCATGTTGCGCAGGACCAGGTGCTCCTGGGTGGCCCAGACGCGGGGCCGCAGCATCGACGCCCACACCAGGACGCCACCCGCGAGGGCGCCCGCGACGACCGGCAGCGGAAACCCGTGGTCCCGGTCGACCAAGCCGATGACGATGACGCCCGCGGCCAGGACCAACCCCAGGATGCCGAGAATCCGCCCGCTCGTGGGCTGGAACCGTTCGACGGGTTCCTCGTTCATCCGCCGCTCCTGTCGTCGCCCGGCTGGGAATTGCCGCCCCCCTCGACGCCAACCCTATGCTGGACCGGTGACAAGCATCCCCACCACCACGGCAACGGCGCCGACGGCGGACTTCTCGGACATCACCCGCTCCGACTCCTCGCTGCGACGCTTCCTGCACGGCCTGCCCGGCGTCGACCAGGTCGG
>JAOPXF010000477.1 GCA_025965295.1 Nocardioides sp. | reverse complement strand
GAGCACGACGGCCCGGGCACCCTCCTCGAGCGCGCGGCGTACGACGGAGGCGCCGATGCCCGCGCCCGCGGCGGCCGTCACCACGACGACCTTGCCCCTCAGCAGGTCGTGGCCGGCCACGTAGTCGGGAATCGGCTGCTCGGGTCTCGTGGCGGTCATCAGGTGCCCCTCGGTTCTCTCGGGAGGTTGAGCACTCTCTCGGCAAGGATGTTGCGCTGGATCTCGTCGCTGCCGCCGTAGATCGTGTCGGCACGGGAGAAGAGGTAGAGCCGCTGCCAGGCGTCCAGGTCGTACGACGGGCCGACGGTGAGCCCCGCGGGTCCGGCGACGGCCATCGCCAGCTCGCCCAGGTCGCGGTGCCAGTTGGCCCACACCAGCTTGGCGATCGAGGCGGCGCCGCCTCCCGAGGCAGACCCCTCGCCGGCGACCGCGGCCGACAGCCCGCGCAGCGCGTTGAGCCGCATCACCTCGAGCTCGACCTTCGCCCGGGCCAGCCGGTCGCGGATCACCGGGTCGTCGAAGCTGCCGTTCTCGCGGGCCATCTCGACCACCCCCTCGAGCTCGCGGGCGAAGCCGACCTGCTGGCCGAGCGTCGAGACGCCGCGCTCGAAGCCGAGCAGGCCCATCGCGACCTTCCAGCCGTCACCGGGCTCGCCGACCACGAGGTCGGCGGCGGTGCGGGCGTCGCTGAAGAAGACCTCGTTGAACTCCGAGCCGCCGGTGAGCTGCTCGATCGGCCGGACCTCGAGGCCCTCCTGGTCCATCGGCACCAGCAGGAACGACAGGCCGTGGTGGCGCTCGGAGCCGGGCTCGGTGCGGGCGATCACGAAGCACCAGTCGGACTCGTGGGCGTTGGAGGTCCACACCTTCTGGCCGTCGACCACCCACTCCTCCCCGTCGAGGCGGGCCTTGGTCTGCACGTTGGCCAGGTCGGACCCGGCGCCAGGCTCGGAGTAGCCCTGGCACCACAGCTCCTCGACGGCCACGATCCTGGGCAGGAACCGCTGCTGCTGCTCGGGCGTTCCGAACGCGATCAGGGTGGGCCCCAGCAGCTCCTCGCCCAGGTGGTTCACCCGGGTGGGGGCACCGGAGCGCGCGTACTCCTCGTGGAAGATCACCTGCTGCCACAGGCTCAGCCCGCGGCCGCCGTGCTCGGTGGGCCAGCCGACGCACGTCCAGCCGTGGGCGGCCAGGTGCCGGTTCCAGGCCAGCCGCTCGGGGTAGGCCTCCTCCTCGCGGCCGGAGCCGCCGAGGCCACGCAGCTCGGCGAACTCGCCGGTCAGGTGGGCGGCGAGCCACCCCCGCACCTCCTCGCGGAAGGCGCGGTCCTCGGCCGAGTCGGTCAGGTCCACGGGTGGTACTCTACCAAGCAAATGTTTGGTTTGGACGACACGGCCACGCTGCCCCGCCTGCTGCGTGCCGCCGCTGACCGGTACGGCGACCGTCCGGCGTACGTCGAGGCTGGCGGGACGCTCACCTACGCGCAGCTGCTGGCCCGGGTCCGCGAGACGGCGCGCGGCTACGCCGGCCTCGGCGTGGCGCCCGGCGACCGGGTCCTCGTCTGGGGTCCCAACAGCGTCGACTGGGTCGTGGCCGCGCTCGCCGTCTCGTACGCCGGCGGCACGCTCGTCCCGGTCAACTCCCGCTACACCGGCCACGAGGTGGCCGACCTGGTGGACCGCACCCGCGCCACCCTGGCGGTCGTCCACGACGGGTTCCTCGGCCGCACCCAGATCGCCGACCTGCGGGCCGCCGGCGAGCTGGCCACGGTCCGGGCGGTGCTCGCCCTGGGCGACCTCGCGGCGCTCGACACCAAGTCCGTGAGCGCCGAGGAGGTCGACGCCCGGGCCGCGGCCGTCTCCCCCGACGACGTCGCCGACATCCTCTTCACGTCGGGCACGACCGGCCGTTCGAAGGGCGCGATGAGCGCCCACCGCCAGACGATCGGCGTCGCCCACGCCTGGGCTGAGCTCGGCGGGGTCGGCGCCGAGGACCGCTACCTCGTGGTCAACCCGTTCTTCCACTCCTTCGGCTACAAGATCGGGATCGTCGTCGGCCTGCTCACCGGCGCCACCCTCTACCCGGTACCGACCTTCGACGTCGACGAGACGATGGCCCTGATCGAGTCCGCGCGGATCACCGTCCTGCCCGGAGCACCGACGATCTACCAGTCCCTGCTGACGGCACCCGGGCGCGCCGACCGTGATCTGTCCTCCCTGAGGCTCGCGGTCACCGGTGCCGCGGTCGTGCCCGTGGTGCTGATCGAGCGGATGCGCGACGAGCTGGGCATCGACCAGGTCGTCACGGCATTCGGCATGACGGAGGCCGTGGTCGTCACGATGTGCCGCGAGGACGACTCGGCCGAGACGGTGGCGACCACGTGCGGCCGGGCGATCCCCGGCATGGGGATCCGGATCGCGGAGAACGGTGAGCTGCTGGTGCGCGGCGACTACGTGATGCTCGGCTACCTCTCCGACCCCGCGGCGACCGCGGAGGCGATCGACACGGACGGCTGGCTGCACACCGGCGACATCGGCGTGATCGACGAGCAGGGCAACCTCACGATCACCGACCGGCTCAAGGACATGTACATCTCGGGCGGCTTCAACGTCTACCCCGCGGAGGTCGAGCAGGCGCTCGCCCGGCTGGACGGCGTGGCGGACGTCGCGGTGGTCGGGGTACCCGACGAGCGCCTGGGCGAGGTCGGCAAGGCGTACGTCGTGGTCTCGGCAGGCTCGGCCACCGAGAGCTCCCTCACCGAGGCCGACGTGGTCGCGTACTGCCGCGAGCGGCTGGCCAACTTCAAGGTGCCCCGGCACGTGGAGTTCGTCGACGCGCTCCCCCGCAACCTGTCCGGCAAGGTGCTCAAGACCGAGCTGAGGGGAACCGGTGGTTTCGAGACGGGCGCCAGGGCGCCCTCCTCGACCAACGGCCCCTCCGACCAGGAGAGTCCCTGATGGACCTGGACCTGTCCGAGTCCGAGCTCGCCTTCCAGGCCGAGGCCCGGCGGTGGCTGGCGGCGAACGTGCCCGCCGAGCCGCTGCCGTCGATGGACACCGCCGACGGGTTCGCCGCCCACCAGGAGTGGGAGCGGACGCTGTCCGACGCGCGCTGGTCGGTCGTGTCGTGGCCCGAGGCCTACCACGGTCGGGAGGCGTCGCTGGTCGAATGGGTGATCTTCGAGGAGGAGTACTACCGCGCCGGAGCGCCGGGCCGGGTCTCCCAGAACGGCATCTTCCTGCTGGCCCCGATCCTCTTCGACCACGGCACCCAGGAGCAGCGGGACCGGTTCCTGCCGTCGATGGCGACCGGCGAGCAGGTCTGGGCGCAGGCCTGGTCCGAGCCGGAGGCCGGCTCCGACCTCGCGTCGCTGCGGTCGACCGCCCGCCGCGACGATGAGCGGGGCGGCTGGGTGCTCGACGGCCAGAAGACCTGGTCCTCGCGGGCGACGTACGCCGACTGGGGTTTCGGCCTGTTCCGATCCGATCCGGAGGAGGAGCGGCACCGCGGCCTCACCTACTTCCTCTTCCCCCTCGACGCCGACGGCGTGACCGTCCGGCCGATCGCGCAGCTCGACGGTGAGGCGGGGTTCGCCGAGATCTTCTTCGACAACGTCTTCGTGCCGGACGCCGACGTCCTCGGCGCCCCCGGCGACGGCTGGCGGGCGGCGATGAGCACCGCCGGCAACGAGCGCGGCCTGTCGCTGCGCTCCCCCGGCCGGTTCTGCGCGGCCGCCGACCGGCTGGTCGAGCTGTACACCTCGGTGGTTGAGGAGGTTGCGCAGCAACCGTCTCTGGACCACCTGAGCAACGCGACGGCCGACCGCGTGGTCGACGCCTGGCTCGGGGCGCAGGCCTACCGGCTCTACACGTGGGGCACGGTCACCCGGCTCCGCGACGGGGGCCCCGGTGAGGGAGTGGGCGCGGCCGGATCGGTCAACAAGGTCTTCTGGTCCGAGCTGGACATCGCGCTGCACGAGACGGCGCTCGACCTGCTCGGCCCCGAGGCGGAGCTCGAGTCGCGATGGTCGGACGGCTACCTGTTCTCGTTGTCGGGCCCGATCTACGCCGGGACCAACGAGATCCAGCGCAACATCGTGGCGGAGCGCATTCTCGGACTGCCCCGCGAGTCGAAGGGGGCCGGCCGATGAGGTTCGTGCTCGACGAGGACCAGCGCGACTTCGGGTCCTCCCTCGACCGGCTGCTGGCCGCCGCCGACACCGTGGCGGTCGCCCGGGCCTGGGCCGACGACGACACCGAGCCCGGTCTCGCGCTCTGGAGGCGGCTGGCCGAGCAGGGCGTCACGACCCTCGCCACCGACGCGACCACGGTCGAGCTGTGCGTGGCGTTCGAGGTGCTCGGCCGCCACGCCGTGCCCGGGCCGTGGGTCGAGTCCGCGGCCTACCTGCCGGTGCTCCTGGGCCGCGAGCTCGGGAAGCCCGCCACCGTGGCGGTCTCCCCCCACGTACCGCTGGCCCTGGACGCCGACGTCGCCACGACGGTGCTGGTCGTCGACGGTGCCGACGTGCGCGAGGCCACGCCGGGTGAGCGTCGTACGTCCGTCGACCCGGTCCGAAGGCTCTACACCGTCACCGCGGGTGAGCCCGTCGGCGCACCCGGCTCCCCCGCCGCGGCCTTCGACCTGGCCGTGCTCGCGGCCTCGGCCCAGCTACTCGGGCTCGGCGAGCACCTCCTGGGCGCGACGGTCGCCTACGTGAAGCAGCGCCGGCAGTTCGGCCGCGAGATCGGCAGCTACCAGGCGCTCAAGCACCGGCTGGCCGACGTGCGGATCGCGCTCGACTTCGCCCGGCCGCTGGTCTTCGGTGCCGCGCTCGGTGAGGTGCCGGCGTCGGCGTCGAAGGTCGCGGCCGGCGACGCGGCCCACCTCGCCGCCCGCACCGCGCTCCAGCTCCACGGCGCCGTCGGCTACACCCGCGAGCTGGACCTGAGCCTGTGGATCCTCAAGGTGCGGGCGCTGCAGTCCACGTGGGGCACCGCGGCCCACCACCGTGCCCGGATCCTGGAGGCGATCTGCTGATGGACTTCACCCGCACCGAGGAGCAGCAGGAGCTCGCCGGCACCCTCGCCGCGCTGCTCGGCAAGCGCGCCGACAGCGCCGCCGTCCGCACCGCGATGGCCTCCGACACCGGCTACGACCCCGACCTGTGGCACACGCTGTGCGAGCAGATCGGCGTCGCGGCCCTGGCCGTCCCCGAGGAGTTCGACGGGGTGGGCGCCACCCTGGAGGAGTCCGCAGTCGCGCTGGAGGAGATCGGCTACTCCCTGGCCCCGTCCCCCGCCCTGGCGTCCGCGATCGCGACCGCCGCCCTGCTGCTCCACGGCAGCGACGAGCAACGCCGCGAGCTGCTGACCCAGATCGCGGGCGGCACGACCGCCACCGTCGTGCTCGACCCCCCGCTGGTGCTCGAGCCGCACGCGGAGGTCGTCCTGGTCCCGCACGGCGACTCCCTCCAGATGAGCGACGTCCGCCCCGAGCCCCGCGAGGCGCTCGACCCGACACTGCGGCTCGGGTACCTCGACGTCGGCGCCGAACCGTCCCGGCCGCTGCGCGACGTCGCCGGGGCCCTCGCCACCGCCCTGCAGGTCGGCGTCGCCCGGCGCGGGCTCGACATGAGCGTCGCCTACAGCCTGGAGCGCGTGCAGTTCGGCCGGCCGATCGGCTCCTTCCAGGCGCTCAAGCACCGGATGGCCGACCTCCTCGTCCTGGTCGAGATGTCCCGCTCCGCCTCGTGGGCCGCCATCGCCGCCGCGTCGTCGTACGTCTCCGAGCCGACGCCCGACCGGGCCACCCTGCTCCACGAGCGCGCCACCGTCGCCCAGGCCTACTGCTCCGAGGCCGCCGAGAAGGTCGCCGGCGAGACCATCCAACTGCACGGCGGCATCGGCATCACCTGGGAACACGACGCCCACCTGGTGTTGAAGCGCGGCCACGCCCTCGGTCAGCTCTTCGGCGCCGCGCACACCCACCGGGGCGCCGTCGAGCTCTGAGCGACGTCGGTTCACTGCGTGTCAGTTGCCGGCGGCGCGATGGATGCGCTCGAGCGTCCTCAGCACCTCCAGCGCCTCGCCGGTGTCGACGGGGAGCGGACCTGTGCCGCGGATGGCCGCCGCGGCCGCGGCGTAGAACGCCGGGTAGTCGCCGCGCAGGGTGGGCACGGACACCGGGTCCGGACAGCCGGCGGCGCGGACTCCGAGAGTGCCCCACGTGGACGGCGGCTCGACGCCGTAGTCGTCGTCGGTGGGCTTGGCGCCGGCAGCGAGGGCGGGCTCCTGCCCGTCGAGACCGTACGACACGTAGGCCCCGCGGGTGCCCAGCACGCGAAACCGGGGCCCGGGCTGGGCGCCAAGGCGGCTCATGAAGAGCCGCGAGTGGACGCCGCTGTCGTGGACCAGCCGCACGAAGGACACGTCATCGTTGGCGCCGCCCGCGCGCATGCAGCGCACGTCGGCGACCACGTCCGCCACCGGGCCGAAGAGCAGGAGGGCCTGGTCGACGAGGTGGCTGCCCAGGTCGAAGGTGACGCCACCACCGCTCGCGAGAGGGGTGGTGTCGTGCCAGCGGTCGACCGCGTCGGGCGCCCAATGTTCGAAGCTGGACTCGAACTGGTAGATCTCGCCGAGGTCGCCGCTCTCCACGATCGCGCGGACGGTCATGAAGTCTCCGTCCCACCGCCGGTTCTGGAATACCATGAGCGGGAGTCCTCGCTGCTCGGCCGCGGCGATCAGGTCCGCAGCCTCCTCGGACGACGCCGCGAAGGGCTTGTCGATGACGAGCGCGCAGCCGGCCTCGAGTGCCGCGAGGCCGTCGCGGTGATGAGTGTGCGGAGGTGTACCCAGGACCACCAAGTCCACCTGGTCGGCGTGCCTTTCGAGCAATTCTTCCATGCTTCCAACAATCATGGCGTTGGGGTGCTCGCGGGTCGCGGCGGCAACCCTGCCCGGGTCCCGACTCACGATGAAGTCGAGTGAGAACTCCGGGCTGGTACTGAGAAAAGGAGCGTGGAAGACGCGGCCGGACAGTCCATAGCCGATGACTGCCGTTCGGACAGGCGAAGACGTGGGCGAAGTAGGCAGGGCCGTCATGGCGCCCAATGTACGACAGATTCGGACTATTGTTTAGACTGCCGACAAAACGGCCCAGGCGGACGCGAAGGCCCGCAGGTACAGGAAGGTCCGGCATGCTCACCGGATCACGATCAGCGACACATGGAGGGCTCATGTCGGCGACAAGGACGCCCCGCCTACTTCCCCTGGCCCCGGACAGTGCCGGACCGCGCGGCAACAACCTGGGGAGCATGCGCCGCCACAACCTGGCGCTCGTCCTCAGCATGGTGCATCACTCCGGGGGGCTGACCCGCTCCGCCCTGACCCGCCGGACCGGGCTCAACCGCTCCACCACTGCCGGGCTCGTCGGCGAGCTCGAGCAGCTCGGGCTGGTCGAGGAGGTGGAGCCGGGCAACACCAAGAAGGCCGGCCGCCCGAGCTCCGTGGTGCGGCCGGGCACGCGCACCGTGGCCATCGCGGTCAACCCCGAGGTCGACGCGCTCACGATCGGCGTGGTGGGCCTGAGCGGCCAGTTGCACGAACGCATCAGGTTCGAGCTCGACGCGGCGGCGTCGGCCCGCGAGGCGGTCAAGGTCGCGGCCGCCGTCATCAAGGGCATCCTGGCCGGTCTCGCAGACCACACCCGGGTGATCGGCATCGGCGTCGCCGTACCTGGCCTGGTGCGCGAGTCCGACAGCCTGGTGCGGTTCGCGCCGCACCTGGGCTGGGTCGACGAACCCCTCGCCGAGATGCTGACGGAGGCCACCGGGCTGCCCGTCTGGGCCGCGAACGACGCCAGCCTGGGTGCTGTCGCGGAGCGACTCTTCGGAGCCGGCAAGGGGATCAATGACATGGTCTACCTCAACGGCGGTGCCAGCGGTATCGGCGGCGGCGTGATCAGCAGTGGGGTGCTGTTGAGCGGTGCCGCCGGGTATGCCGGCGAGTTCGGCCATATCCGGGTGAAGTCCAGTAAGGCCGTGGACACCGCGGGGGCCACCGGAACCCTCGAGGCCGAGGTCACGCGCGCTGCGCTGATGAACGTCCTGGGACTCCGATCGGCCGACCCCGACGAGCTGGAGAGGGCCCTGCTCGACGCAACCTCGGAGAAGGTGAAGCGCGAGGTGAGGCGGCAGATCGACATCCTGGCCGTCGCCCTCGCCGGGGCGATCAACCTCCTGAACCCCGAGCTCATCCTGCTCGGAGGCTTCCTCGGCTCTCTCTACGCCTGCGACCCGAGCCATCTCGAGGACGCGGTCGCCCGGGAGGCGCTCGGCACCTCCTGGGAGGGCGTGCGAATCGCGAAGGCGGCGCTCGGGTCGGGGCTGCTGATGGTCGGCGCGGCCGAGCTGGCCTTCTCGGCCCTGCTGGAGGACCCGGCCGGGGCCCTCCCCAGGTCTGTGGTCACGGAGTGAGCATTCGGGCGCCGGCCTCCTCGCGGGAGATCACCTGCGCCCACGGCGGCCTGTCGATGACGCTGAGCCCGTTCGGCGCGCGTCTGGTCGAGCTGCAGGTGCCGGACGCCGACAGCCGGCTCGACAGCGTGGTGCTCGGGTTCGACGACGTCGAGGCGTACGCACGCCACTGCAACGCCTACCTCGGCGCGACCATCGGCCGGGTGGCAGGTCGGATCGGCGGCGGCCGGTTCTCGTTGGCGGGGACGGAGCACGCGCTGGTGCGCAACGAGGACGGCAATCACCTCCACGGGGGCGCGACCCGCAGCTTCGACCGCGTCGACTGGGCCGTCGAGGAGCTCAGCGACGACGACCTGAGTGTCGTCGCCGGACGCGGCGTGGCCTTCACCTACCGCAGCCCGCACCTCGAGGAGGGCTACCCGGGCACCCTCGATGCCCGGGCGGCGTACGTGCTGTCCGGCGAACGCGAGCTGTGGACGATCCTCACCGCCACCTGCGACCGCCCGTGCCCGGTGAACCTCACCCACCACAGCTACTGGAACCTCGCCGGAGGGGAGGTCGAGATCCTCGGGCACGAGCTCATGGTGGCGGCGTCGCAGGTGCTCGACACCGCCGGCGAGCGCATCCCCACCGGTGGCCTGGTGCCCGTGGAGGGCACTCCCCTGGACTTCCGCCGGCCGCGGCCGATCGGCGCGTGGCTCCCTACCCATGGGGAACCCTGGCCCGGGATCGACCACACGTACGTCCTCGATGACGCGGACGGGCCGCTGTCGCTGGCTGCGACCCTGCTGGACCCCGAGAGCGGGCGCACGATGGAGATCCGCACCTCCGAGCCTTCGCTGCAGGTCTACACCGCGAACCGGTTGACCGCCGTGGTCGGCCGAGGCCGTCGCCGGTACGCCGCGGGGCACGGGATCTGCCTGGAGCCGCAGCGGTACCCGGACGCGGTGAACCGGTCCGAGTTCCCGTCGGTCGTCCTGGAGCCGGGGGGAACCTACCGGCACGTGACCTGCTACCGCTTTCGGTGACGCGGCGCTTCGCGGCCCGGTGACCTCCGGTGACCTCTATGCCCGGTCGGCGTAGTGCCGGTACTGCTGCTGGATGCCCGGGTGGGGGCTCCCCTCCACGCGCAGGTGAGCGGGGGCCACCCAACGCGGCCGGCTTCCGGAGAGCACCCACGCGGCCTGGGCCGCGGCACCGCGGGCGACGTACTCCTCGGGCTCCGGGACGGTGACCTCGGCCTCGAACACCTGCGCGGCGACCAGCCGGACGGCGTCGTTCTGCGCGGCCCCGCCGATGAGCATGATCCGCTGCCCTCGGACCCCGGCCTCGCGTACGGCCTGCAAACCTGCCGCCAGCCCGCACAGCATGCCCTCGACCGCGGCCCGCGCGAGGTTCGCGCGAGTGGTCGAGGCGAGGGAGAGCCCATGCAGGCTGGCCCGGGCGTCGGGCCGGTTGGGCGTCCGCTCGCCCTCGAACCAGGGCACCAGCACGATGCCGCCCGATCCTGGCTCCGCCTCCAGCGCGAGTCGGGCGAGGGCATCGTCGTCGACGTCGAGCAGGTCGGCGACCGACCGCAGCACCCGGGCGGCGTTCAGAGTTGCGGTGAGAGGGAGGTAGCTTCCGGTGGCGTCGGCGAAGCCGGCCACGGTACCGGTGGCATCGACGACCGGACGCGGACTGACGCCGAACACGGTGCCGCTGGTGCCGATCGAGACCACCACGTCTCCCGCGGTGAGATCCAGGCCCAGCGCCGCGCCGGCGTTGTCCCCGGCACCCGGGCCCACGACCAGGCCGGCCGGACTCGTGCCCGCGCGCTCGCCGGGACCGAGCACCCGGGGCAGGACGACGTCGTGGCCGAGCGCGCGGACCAGCAGGTCGCGGTCGTACTCCCCCGTCGAGGGGTCCCAGTAGCCGGTGCCGCTCGCCTCGGAGCGGTCCGTGACCAGGCTGTCCAGATCGGGACCGTGCCTGTCCGTGGGGCCGGGACCGAATCCGCGCAGCCGCCAGGTGAGCCAGTCGTGCGGGAGCGCCACGGCAGCCACCCGCTCGGCGTTCTCCGGCTCCGTGTCCCGCAGCCAGCGGAGCTTGGTACAGGTGAACGACGCCACCGGGACCGACCCGGTGCGGGCGGCGTACTCCGCGGCGCCGACCTCGGTGACCAGGTCCCGGGCAGCCGAGGCGCTGCGGGTGTCGTTCCACAGCAGCGCCGGTCGGATCACCTTCCCGCCGGCGTCGAGCGCGACCAGGCCGTGCTGCTGGCCGGCAACGGAGATCGCGCCCACGTCCGCCAGGCCGCCCGCGTCCTCGACGGCCGTCGACAGTGCCAGCCACCACGCCTCCGGGTCGACCTCGGTACCCGGAGGATGAACGGCCCGGCCCTCACGGACCACCGCACCGGTGTCGGCGTCGCGGATCACGATCTTGCAGGACTGGGTGGAGGAGTCCACCCCGGCAACGAGCATCGAACCCGCTCCTCAGGGGTTGCCGGCGACCCGGGTCAGCGGGCCCGGAGCAGGTGCTCGACGAACAGCTGCTGAAGGCGGACGAAGCCGAAGCCGCGCCCGTCGAAGTACGAGTCGGCGTCGAAGTCCTCGTAGGCGGTGACGTCCTCGAGCAGGTCGGCATAGCTCTCGGCTGCACCCAGCGTCGGGCGCTGGATCTCCGAGACTCTGGACGCGGCGAGCGCCTCCTGCACGTCGGGGTCGGCCCGAAAGGCTCGGGCCCGCTCCCTGAGCAGGAGGTAGTTGCGCATGTTGGCCGCGGCCGAGTGCCAGACGCCCTCGCTGTCCTCGGTTCGGCTGGGCTTGTAGTCGAAGTGCCGGGGACCGTCGTATGCACGGCCGCCCGAGGGGCCGCCGTTCTCCAGGAGATCGACGAGAGAGAACGCGTTGAGCAGGTCACCGTGGCCGAACACCAGGTCCTGGTCGAACTTGATCCCGCGCTGGCCATTCAGGTCGATGTGGAAGAGCTTGCCGTGCTCGAGTGCCTGGGCGACGCCGTGGGTGAAGTTGAGCCCGGCCATCTGCTCGTGACCGGTCTCGGGGTTCACTCCCACCAGGTCTGGCCGGTCGAGGGTCTCGATGAAGGCCAGCGCGTGTCCGACGGTGGGGAGCAGGATGTCACCGCGAGGCTCGTTCGGCTTCGGCTCGAGTGCGAAACGGAGGCCGTAGCCCTTGTCGACGACGTAGGCGCAGAGCAGGTTGATCGCCTCGCGATAGCGCGCGAGGGCTCCCCGCACGTCCTTGGCCACGTCGTACTCGGCGCCCTCACGACCGCCCCACATCACGAAGGTCTCCGCGCCGAGCTCGGCAGCCAGGTCGAGGTTGCGCAGCACCTTGCGAAGGGCGAAGCGGCGCACATCGCGGTCGTTGGAGGTGAAGCCGCCGTCCTTGAAGACTGGATGGCTGAAGAGGTTCGTGGTGATCATCGGGACGGTCAGACCCGTGTCGGCGAGCGCCTTCTGGAGGCGGTCGATCTCCCGCCGGCGCACCTCGTCGGATGACCCGAAGGGGAAGAGGTCGTCGTCGTGGAAGGTGACACCCCAGGCGCCGAGGTCGGACAGTCGATGCACCGCGGTGACCGTGTCCAGGGGCGCGCGGGTGGGGGACCCGAACGGGTCCTGGGCTGCCCAGCCCACCGTCCAGAGTCCGAACGAAAACAAGTCGTCGCGCGTCGGGTGCGGGCCCATGGATTCTCTCCGATCGGAGCCTGGCTGAATGTCTGGACCGACAACATATGCCGGGATACCGACGGACGTCAACGGGGCGGTCGAGCCTGTAGGACCGGACTTCCCGGGCAGACACGAAGTTCTGCCGTGGGTCTTGCGTTTGTTGTTGGTACCGCTTATCTTCGTGACGGCCGACACACCCATCGGCAGGTTGAGTCGGCCGGTGAACCCCCGGTCAGCGCAGCGGACGGTGCCTCGGAGCCGTCCGACGCAATGCAATCGTTCCCTGTCCCAGACAGAAGTGAGGCACTCCGGTGGCTGTCCCCGATGCGCCCGACGCCATGCTGGTCGTCGAGGGCGTGACGAAGAGGTACCAGGGAGTCACTGCTCTCCTCGATGTCGACTTGAGCGTCCGCCCGAGCGAGATCCACGCGTTGCTGGGCGGGAACGGCGCCGGAAAGTCGACCCTCATCAACGTGCTGGCGGGGGTGACGGCACCCGACGAGGGAACCATCACTCTCGACGGCGAGCGGCTCGAGATCCGCAAGCCGTCGGACGCTCTGGCTCACGGGATCACCACGGTCCACCAAGAGCTGTCCCTGGTGCCGGCGCTGACCACGCTCGACAACATCTTCCTCGGTCGCGAGATGAGGTCCGGGCCCCCGGGTCTCAAGGTGAAGCTCGACCGCAAGACAATGACGAAGCGGGTCGAATCCCTGGCTGCCGAGTTCGGCCTCTCGCGCATCGACCTCCAGCTGCCCGTCGGTGAGTTCGGGGCGCTGAAGAAGCGGGTCGTGGAGATCGTCAAGGCCCTCGCGTTCGAGCCGCGTCTCCTGATCCTCGACGAGCCGACCTCGGGCCTCGAGGACGACGAGCGGCACCGGCTGTTCGAGTACATGCGGGCACTCCGTGACCGCGACGTCTCCCTGATCTGGGTGACCCACCACCTCGACGAGCTCTTCGGCCTGGCGGACACGGCGACGGTCTTCCGCGACGGTCAGACCGTCGGGTCGGTCCCGGTGTCCGACACCTCGACCGACGACCTGGTCCAGCGCATGTTCGGCATCGCCGCCAGCGAGTTGAGCGGCACGAGGGAGGACGCCGCGCCGGAACGGGTCACCGAGCCCGGCGCCGAGGTGCTGCGGCTGTCGGACGTCAGCCAGGGCACCGTCTTGCGAGAGGTCTCGCTCTCAGTCCACCGCGGCGAGATCCTCGGCATCGCCGGCTTGGCGGGCGCCGGGCGCACCGAGCTGGCCCGGGCCATCATGGGGGTCGACAAGATCAGCAGCGGCTCCGTGCACCTGCACGGCAAGCGGGTGCAGGTCCGCCACTCCAGTGGCATGTACCGCCGGGGCCTGGCGATGGTCCCCGAGGACCGCAAGCATCTCGGCATCCTCGGCGACCTCTCGATCGCAGAGAACATCTCGATCTCCAACCTCCGCCGCGTGTCGCGCTTCGGCTTCGTCGTCAACAAGGGCAGCGAGGCGGCCCGGGCGGAGGAGTACCGGAAGAGCATGTCGATCCGGACGCCGGACGTGCACGCCAAGATCCGGAACCTCAGCGGCGGGAACCAGCAGAAGGTCATCGTCGCCCGCTGCCTCAACACCGACCCCTCGGTCCTCATCTTCGACGAGCCCACCCAAGGGATCGATGTCTCGGCCAAGGTCGAGGTCCACAACCTCATCCGCGACTTCGTCGCCGCAGGAGGCGCAGCGATCGTCATCGCCTCGGAGGTCGCCGAGCTGATCGAGCTGAGCCACCGGGTCCTCGTCATGAAGAAGGGCCGCCTGGTCGGGGAGATCACCGGCATCCCGGAGGCGTTGGCAGACAACAGGTACGACGAGGTCGAGCACCGGATCGTCAGCCTCGCGGCGGGACGGAGCGTCGCATGAGGTCGGGCAGCCGGCTGATGCGGATCCTGGGCACCACGGGCGTGCCCATCGCGATCGCCCTCGTGATCGTCATCCTGGTCTTCCAGGTGCTCTCGCCGGTCTTCCTGAGGCCGTCGGCGGTGAGCAACTACCTGAACAACGGGATCCCGATCCTGCTGATCACCGTCGGCGTCGCCTTCGTCATCGTGGGCGGCGGGATCGACCTCTCGATCGGAACCGTGGCCGGCCTCAGCGCCGGCATGACCATCTGGGCGGTGGGAGCCGGCATGCCCACTCCCGTCGGGGTCCTGGTGGGCGTGGCGACGGGCCTGGTCTTCGGCGTCGTCAACGGCTTCGTGATCACCCAGTTCGGGATCAACGACTTCATCGTCACGCTCGCCACCTTGAACGTGGCGGGCGGCCTGCTGATCGTGCTGTCGGAGAACGTGTCGCTGCGGGGCGTCAACGCCCCCGGTCTCGCCTCGCTCACGCAGGGTTCGACGCTCGGTATCCCCACGTCCTTCTGGATCGCCGTCGTGATCTTCGTGGTCATGCAGTTCCTGCTCATGAGGACGGTGTTCGGGCGTCGGCTCTTCGCCACGGGCGTGTCTTCCGAGGCGGCCACCCTCGCCGGTGTGGAAGTGCGCCGGGTGCGCTTCAACACCTTCGTGATCTCGGGCGTCCTTGCCGGTGCGGCCGGCGTCCTCCTGGCCTCCCGGCTCGGCGCGGTCCAGGCGTTCCTCGGCATGGGCTACGAGTTCACCGCCATCGCCGGGGCCGTGCTCGGTGGGGTGAGCCTGGCGGGTGGCCGTGGGTCCGTGTGGGCGGCTGTCGTGGGCGGCCTGATGCTGGCCACCCTCCAGCAGGGGCTACGTCTCAACGGCGTCGACCCCGTCTACTTCTCCATCGTCACCGGCCTGGCGATCGTCACCGGTGTCGTCTTCGACCGGCAGGCCCAGCGACTGGTGCTCAGACGCAACGTCGGCGGCGGGCCAGCGCAGGCGGTGGGTGCGCATCCCGTGGCACCGGAGGCCAGCCACGCGCGGGAGACGGGGGTGAAGTCATGAGCACTGACCAGAGCAAGGCGCGGGTCTCGGTCCTGGAGCGGGCCGGGTACCGGTTGCTCCTCGACCCGACACTCGGCGTCCAGGCGATGCTCGTGACGATCTGCGTCGTCGCTGCGTTCTCGTTCCCGGTCTTCCTCACCGAGGTCAACCTGTACAACGTCGTCGGCAGCAGCATCATCGTGATGCTGCTGGCCCTCGGGATGACGGTAGTCCTGATCGCCAGAGGCATCGACCTCTCCGTCGGCGCCGTGATGGCACTCTGCGCCGCGGTGACCGCCGAGGCGCTGCTGAACGGGTACCCACTGACTCTCGCCGCACCGATGGCGCTCGCGACCGGTGCGGCGGTCGGCATCGCGAACGGCCTGCTGATCACCAAGCTCGGCCTGCCGGACTTCATCGCGACCCTGGCGATGCTGGGCTTCGCCAGCGGCATCCTGTACATCTGGACCGGCGGCGTTCCGATCATCGGGTACATGGTCCCCGAGTTCTACTACGTCGGCGGCCTCACCCCGTTGGTGGGAAGCGTGACGGTGCCGATGCTGATCGCGCTGGTTCTCGCGCTGGTCCTCGGGGGTCTGCTGGGCTGGAGCAGGCTCGGCACCCACCTGTTCGCCGTGGGCAGCAGCGAGCACAGCGCCCGGCAGTCCGGCGTCGCCGTCCACCGGGTCCGCATCCTCGCCTACGTGATCAGCGGCCTGATGGCCGCGGTGGCCGGCATCGTCATCGCCGGCCGCAACACCAACGTGCCCGCCGACCTCGGGACCGGCTACGAGATCCAGGCGATCGCGGCCGCCGTCATCGGCGGCGCCTCCCTGGGTGGTGGTCGTGGCCGGATCCTCGGCGCCGTCCTCGGGGCCCTCACGCTCGCGGTCAGCATCAACCTGATCAACCTGCTGGGCGTCCCGTCCAGCTATCAGAAGATCGTGATCGGAGCGATCCTGCTCCTCGCCGTCGTCGCCAACCGGTTGAGCGAGATCGTCAACGCTTGGGCCCGGCGAAGACGTCTTGCACGAGCTCCCGTCGACCACGAGGCCGACGCCCCTGATCTCGGCCCGCCAACAGTCCCGGCGGAGTCATTGAAACCCACGAGAAAGGCACTGAGATGATCAGAGTTGCTGCGGGCGGGATGTCCGGCCGGCGCCGGGCCGGCCGCTCCTTGATCGGTGCGGCGTTGGTGGCCAGCCTGGCGCTGACAGGCTGCACCACCGTCGACCAGCCGGAAGAGAGCGACGGAGCCTCCGGAGGAGGGCCAGGGGTCTCGGACCCGGCGACGGACGAGGCCATTCGCGCCATCGTCGACGGTCGCACCATCAAGGTCGGTTTCTCGCCGCCGATCCTCTCGGAGTTCTACACCCAGGTCGAGAAGGCCGCCTTCAACAAGATGAAGGAGTACGAGGACCGCTACGGCGTCAAGTGGCAGTGGGAGCGCCAGGGCGCGCTCAACGACGCCCACTCCGGCACCGAGACGGTCGGCATTGTGGAGGGCTACATCTCGCGCGCCTTCGACGCGGTCTTCGTCTGCTCGGCGGCCCCTGCCGAAACGATGCAGCAGCTGTACGCGAAGGGCTCCGCCGAAGGCGTCGACTTCTACCAGTTCAACTCCACGGAGGAGCTGGCCAACCCCTCGCAGGCCGAGGACCCGACCGGTGGTCTGAACACCGTCTCCAACATCGGGTACGACGACCGCTGGCAGTCCGGCTACATCTCCGGCCAGTACATCGCCGAGAAGCTCGAGGGCGAGGGCGAGGTCCTCCAGATCATGGGCCCGTCCGGCTCCGACTGGACCAAGTTGCGCCAGCAGGGCTTCGAGAAGGCCATCTCGGAGTACCCCGGCATCGAGATCGTGGGCCAGGCGGACGGCGGCTACGTCCGCGACAAGGGCTTCACGGCCGCGCAGGACCTGCTCACCAAGTTCCCGGACGTCGACGCGATCTACGGCGAGAACGAGGACATGGCCCTCGGCGCGTCGCAGGCCATCGACGCCGCGGGCCTGAAGCACTGGGACGGCAACGAGGGCATCATCACGATCGGTGCCGACGGTCTCGTCTCCGGCATGGAGTCCATCAAGGCCGGCAAGCTCACGGCGACGGTCGATGTGAACAGCACCGCCATCGGTGAGCAGATGATCGAGACTCTGTTCGCGCACGAGGTCCTGGGCATGACGGTCAACCAGTTCGTGCGGGTCCCCACCGACGTGGTGGACAAGGAGAACGTCGACTGGCACCTGGCCAGCCTCAAGGCCAACCTCGCAGGCCCGGGCAAGTACTGACCGGAGTCCTCTCGACGGACTCCTCACGCCGGCAGGGCGCGCGCCGCGGGCCCTGCCGGCTGGGGAGTCCCCGCTGACTCGGAACATTGAAGGAGACATCTGCACATGTCTGACAAGAGGAAGCCCGATCCGGTCGACGTGATCATCGTCGGCCTGGGAGCCGGTGGCGGCCCCGCCGCCAAGGTCCTCAGCGAGGCCGGCTACTCGGTCGTCGGTTTCGACAAGGGGCCCTGGCTGAGGCCCGCGGAGCACTACTCCGGAGACGAGCTCAAGTTCCAGAACCGGAGCTACCTGTGGCCGGACCGCGACCTGATGCCGCGCACCGTGCGACGCGACGAGAACGAGGAGGCCCAGATCTTCAACTTCTCACCCGTGCCGTCGAACGTCGGCGGCGGCACCAGCCACATGGCCGGCTGGATGCCGCGCCCCCGTGAGTGCGACTTCACCATGCGCTCGCTGCACGGCGACCTCGACGGAGCCAACCTCGCCGACTGGCCCATCCGGTACGAGCACCTGGAGCCGTACCTCACCAAGGTCGAGTGGAGCTACGGCATCTCGGGGCTCACCGGCGCGGAGGTCGGGGCGGCCCCTCGTAGCAAGGCCTACCCGAGCGGACCGCTGCCGCCCACGCGGTTCGGCAAGAAGTTCTACGAGGGAGCGCAGAAGCTCGGGATCGACGCGTTCCCGCTGCCGATGTCCCACCTCACCGAAGGCAACGCCCTCGGCCGCCCCGCGGTCAACCGGACCAGCTTCTGGAACCAGTACGGCGACCCGACCCAGACCCGCTCGAGCACCGCCACCACCTACATCCCCGACGCCCTCGCCACCGGTAACTTCAAGGTGCGTGCCGAGAGCTTCGTCTCGGAGGTGAAGGTCGACAAGCGTGGCAAGGCGACGGGCGTCGTCTACGTCGGCCCGGACGGCGTTGAGGTCGAGCAGGACGCCCGCGTGGTGATCTTGTCCCTCGGGTCCATCGAGTCCTCGCGGCTGCTGTTGCTGTCGACGTCGGCCCTCTTCCCCGACGGTCTCGCCAACAGCTCCGGCGTCGTCGGGAGGAACGCGACGTTCCACGAGTACATCTTCGCGGTGGGCCTGTTCGACCGGCAGGTCGACGAGCCTCTCAACGGGTGGACGGGCAACTACCAGAGCGGCGGCTCGATGCACTTCTACGAGACCGACGAGTCCCGCGGGCACATCGGTGGCGGCATCATCGCGACGACCCAGATCGGCCAGCCCATCAACATGATCATGCCGGGCCGGCCGCTGTGGGGTCAGGCGATGAAGGACGCCGACCGCGACTACTTCAACCACTCGATGAAGATCGGCTTCATCCTCCAGGACATGCCGCAGGAGACGAACCGGGTCGACCTGGACCCGAACGTCAAGGACGCCTGGGGGCTGCCGGTCGCGCGGATCACCAACAAGCCGCACCCCAACGACACCGCCATGAGCAAGTGGCAGATCGACAAGAACATCGAGATCCTCGAGGCCGCGGGAGCCAAGCGCACCATGCCCGTGTACCTCGGCGACCGGTTCACCGGCAACGCCTGCCACCAGCACGGCACGGTCCGCATGGGCACCGACCCGGAGAAGTCGGCGCTCAACGAGTGGGGACAGGCCCACGACGTCGACAACCTCTTCGTCCTCGACGGCGCCAGCTTCCCGACGGCCATGGGCGTCAACCCGACGCTCACCATCATGGCCAACTCCTGGCGCTGCGCCGACTACATCGCGAACACCTATCTCAAGGGCCGCAGCGAGCGCCTCGTCCTGCCGAAGCTCGAGCGGGCCTGACCAGAAGGAGTGTGAAGATGACATCGAAGGCCGACTGGCAGATCGTCCCCGTCGACATCGACCCCGACACCGAGGAACGCCTGTTCTTCTCCGAGCACGAGTGGGACACCATCGAGGCGGCCGGGGCGCGGATCATCCCGACCGACCACGACCCCGGTGCCCGCGAGGCACGGGTGATCGTCTTCATCGACAGGTACCTGTCGGGGATCGACTTCCACTACGCGGCGGCGGACGGCTCAGGCTTCCTGCAGATGGCGGGCAAGGACGCGCGGGCCGCTCGCGCCCGGAACAGGGACATGCGCCGTCTCTACCGCGACGGGGTGCAGGAGCTCGACCGGCTCTCGGTCGAGCAGTGCGGCCAGGCGTTCAAGGAGGCCGGCGAGGAGGTCCAGGACCATGTCCTCGAGCAGTTGAGCGGCGAGCGCAAGCCGACCAAGGTCTCGCTGACGTCTCGCGAGGTGTTCTACTCGCGGTTGCAGGGCAACACCGACGACGGCATGCCGTTTTTCCAGACTCTGTGCATGCACGTCCGGCAGGGCTTCTACTGCGACCCCGTCTACGGCGGCAACAAGGACCGCATGGGGTGGCGGGTGATCGGCTTCCCTGGCCCGGAGAGCCTCCGCGACACGATGGACGGCACCTACACGACGGCTCCCCACTTCGTCGACGACTACACCTGGGAAGACCTCATCGGCTTCACCGCACCCGAGCCGGAGTGACCCTTCACGTCCCCGTCCAGCACGACGTACCACCACGCACGTGACCACAACGAGAGGAAGAGGCCAGATGACCACCCCCTTCGAAGAGAAGCTCGACAAGTACGTCGACCGGTCCCACACGTTCATCCCCGACAAGATCGACCTCAGCCGCACCGTCGTGCACGCCCTCGACATCCAGAACCTGTGCCTGAACCCCGATGGCGCGGACTACATCGAGAGCGTCGGCGGCGCGCCGTCCGGGGCCGAGTCCCTCGGCCCGGCCAAGCGGCTCATCGACCTCGCCCGTGACAAGGGCGTCAAGGTCATCTGGTCGATGTGGGGCATGGACCCCAACGGCTACGACATCGGTGTCTGGGGCAAGAAGTACCCCTCGTGGAAGGAGCCGGACTCGCCGTTCAACCACGGCACCTGGAACGGCGCCCTGTGCGACGGCTTCGAGCCCCAGAAGGGCGAGCCGGTCTTCACCAAGCACCGGAACAGCAGCTTCTACAACACGGCGTTCAGCGAGTACCTCACCCAGGACAACGCCGAGTACCTCGTCATCGTCGGGTCCTCCACTGCCAACTGCGTGCCGACGACGGCCCGGGACGGGTTCGACCGCGGCTACAAGGTGATCGTCGTGGCCGACTCGGGTACCGCGATCCCGGTGCACGCTCCGTCGCGAGGCGACGAGACCCCCGAGGGCTACGGCCAGTACTGGGAGTCGTTGCGCAACATCCAGGCCCAGTACGCCGACGTCATGTCCAGCGACGAGTTCGCCGCTCTGGTCGAGCGTTCGTCGAAGGACTGAGGTCCGCCGTCGGGCCAGCCGATCGGGCTGGCCCGGCGCGGAACCCCCGCGCAGCCCGACCCGTCCCGCCCAGCCAGAGGAGCCCGTCATTCCCGCCTACAGCGTCCAGGACCGTCGGAAGTTCGGTGGGCAGGACTGGTCGACCACCCTGATGGGGTTCGGCTCGGTGGCCCTCGGGAACATGGGCAGGGCGATGCCGGCCGACGAGGCTCGCGCCGTGGTCAATCACGCCTGGGACGCGGGCGTGCGCTTGTTCGACACGGCGCCGATGTACGGGCACGGGCTGGCGGAGTACCGGCTGGGCGGCGAGCTGTTCAACCGAGACCGGGACGAGTGCACGCTCGTCACGAAGGTGGGCCGCCGCCTGGTGCCCGCTCCTCAGGGCTCTTTCGACCCGGCGCCCTGGGTGTCGACGCCCTCGATGGCGCTGGAGTACGACTACTCCTACGACGGCGTCCTGCGGCAGGTCGAGGACAGCCTGCAACGCATGGGAACCGACCGTTTCGACGTGCTCCTCGTCCACGACGTCGACCGTTTCACTCACGGCGACGAGCAGCCCGCCGTCTTCGAGGACGCGGTCGACGGTGCCTTCCGGGCCTTGGTCAGCCTGCGCGAGCAGGGTGTGGTCCGGGCGATCGGGATCGGTGTCAACGAGGTTGACGTCTGCGTGGACGCCATCAGCGCCGTGGACATCGACTGCGTGCTCATCGCAGGCGCCCTTTCCCTGCTCGATCAGCAGGCCGCCGTCGAGCTGTTCCCCCTGTGCCTGGAGCGGGGGGTCGCCGTCCTCAACGGCCGGGTCTTCGGCTCGGGCATCCTCGCCACCGGCGCCCGGCCGGACGCGCGCTTCGAGTACTCCCCTGCCCCGGCCTCGGTGGTCGAGCGAGTCCGCGCGATGGAGACTGTGTGTCGCGAGCACGGCGTACCGCTCGGCGCCGCTGCAGTCCAGTTCGCGGCCAGCCACCCGGCCGTCACCAACGTCTGCGTCGGCTTCCGCACCGTCGCCCAGCAGGCGCAGTGTTTCGCCTGGCTGGAGCACGAGATCCCCGATGACGTCTGGCGGCAGCTGGCCGAGGAGGGCCACCTGCGCTCGATGCACCCCGGCTGACCGGCGCGCACCCCACCGCCGCACCCCACGTACCGACCAGGAAGGGAATGCATTCACATGCTGGAGAAGGCCAAGCTCATCGCCCAGTCCGCCGAACGCGCCGCCGAGGAGCGCGGGATCCACATCGTCGTGAGCATCGTGGACCCACACGGCAACCCGCTTTTGCTGCACCGGATGGACGGTGCTCCGCTGCACTCCCTGGACATCGCCTTCAAGAAGGCCTACACCGCCGCCTCCTTCGGCGTCGAGACCGAGAGCCTCAGCCAGCGCGTGCAGCCCGGCGCGGACCTCTACGGCCTGGCCGTGAACTCGGGGTCCAAGCTGATCGCCTTCGGCGGCGGCGCGCCGACGGAGCTCGCGGAGGGCGTCGTGGTCGGCGTCGGCATCTCGGGCGGCACCACCGAGGAGGACATCGACGTGCTCAAGGCCGCGCTCGCGGCGGGCTGAGCAGGATCCACGGCGAGGCGAAGCGCGCCGGGCCCTGCGTTGACACGTCCCCGACACTGGGAGACATGAGCGAGCCGATCCGTGTGGTCCGCCGAGACGACCTGGTCCCAGCGGACCCGACTCCCGGCATGCAGCGCAAGCGAGCCTTCGAGCTGCCCGGGTTGTGGGCGGGGCAGGTCGAGACCACCCCGGGCACGACCTCGGGATGGCACCACCACGACGGCAACGAGTCCAGCCTCTTCGTGGTCTCCGGGGTGCTCCGCCTCGAGTTCGAGGGCCAGGAGGGCTACGTCGAGGCGCATCCGGGCGACTTCGTCCACGTCCCGGCGCACACCATCCACCGGGAGAGCAACCCCACCGACGAGG
>JAOPXF010000474.1 GCA_025965295.1 Nocardioides sp. | reverse complement strand
TCGAGGGGTCCAACGACGTCGCGTCGATGCACGAGGTGATCACCCGTCGGTTCCGGCGTCTGCTCGACGAGCGCATCGAGACGCCAGACCTGACCGGCGGGGAGATCAACCCCGACGACCCGGCGGGACCGCTCCTGATCGACCCCGACACCGGTCGCCCCCGCAAGTTCGCCTACGCGCCCGGTCTCGTCGTCGTCGACGGCGGCCCGCCGCAGGTGGCCGCGGCCCAGCGGGCGCTCGACGAGCTCGGCATCGACGACATCCCGGTGGTCGGGCTGGCCAAGCGGCTCGAGGAGGTCTGGCTGCCCGGCCAGGAGGACCCCGTCATCCTGCCGCGCTCCTCCGAGGGCCTCTACCTCCTCCAGCGGGTCCGCGACGAGGCGCACCGCTTCGCGATCACCCATCACCGGGGTCGGCGCTCCAAGACGATGGTGGAGAGCCTGCTCGACGACGTCCCGGGCCTCGGCGAGGTGCGCCGCAAGACCCTGCTCAAGCACTTCGGCTCGCTCAAGAAGCTGCGCACCGCCAGCGTCGACGAGATCGCCTTGGTGCCGGGGATCGGTGTCCGCACCGCCACCGCGATCAAGGACGCGGTCGCCGCGACCGACCGGAGCGGCAAGACTGGAGCCGTGATCACCAGCATCAACACCGCCACCGGGGAGATCGAGGAGTCCTGATGACGAGCAGCTCGGGTCCGACCAGCCACCGCGGCGAGCTCGTCGTCGTCACCGGCATGACCGGCGCCGGTCGCAGCACCGCGGCCAAGGAGCTCGAGGACCTCGGCTTCTACGTCGTCGACAACATGCCGCCCAGCCTGGTGCCCGACGTGGTCAGGCTCGTCGACGGCAGCCTCGGCCCCGACCAGCCGATCGCGGTCGTGGTCGACGTCCGCTCCGGCTCGTTCTTCCAGGCGCTCCAGGCCAACCTCGCGCAGGGCGCCACCGGTCGCCGTACGACGCTGGTGTTCCTGGAGGCCACCGACGACGTCCTGGTCCGCCGCCAGGAGGCCGCCCGTCGGCCGCACCCGCTGCAGGGCAGTGGCCGGCTCCTCGACGGGCTCACCCGTGAGCGGGAGGTCCTGGCCGACCTCCGGGGAGAGTCCGACCTGGTCATCGACACCACCACGCTCAACGTGCACCAGCTGACCGACCAGATCGCCGAGGCGTTCGGCACCCCCGACACGCCGCGCCTCAACGTCACGGTCATCAGCTTCGGCTTCAAGTACGGCATCCCGGTCGACGCCGACTTCGTCGCCGACATGCGGTTCCTGCCCAACCCGTTCTGGATCCCGGACCTGCGCGACGGCACCGGCCGCGACGTCGCCGTGTCCGACTACGTCATGTCTCGCGACGGTGCCGCCGAGTTCCTCGACGGCTACGTCCCGTTGCTGGCGGGCGTGGCGGAGGGCTACCTGCGCGAGGGCAAGCGCTTCATGACCGTCGCCATCGGCTGCACGGGCGGCAAGCACCGCAGCGTCGCGATGACCGAGGAGGTGGCCCGGCGGCTGAACGCCCTCGGCTACGCGACGCGGCCCACCCACCGCGACCTCGGGCGCGAGTGATGACCCACCCCGCGTCCCTGCGCGCCCAGTCGGCGGTCGCCCTCGGTGGCGGGCACGGGCTGCACGCCTCGCTGAGCGCCCTGCGGCGCCTCCTCGACGACCTGGTGGTCGACGAGCTGACCGCGATCGTCACCGTGGCCGACAACGGCGGCTCGTCGGGCCGGCTGCGCGGCGAGTTCGGGGTGCTGCCGCCCGGTGACCTGCGCATGGCGCTCGCGGCCCTGTGCGGCGACGACGAGTGGGGCACCACCTGGTCGCGGGTGCTGCAGCACCGTTTCGCCGGTGAGGGCGAGATGCGCGGCCACGTCGTCGGCAACCTGCTGATCGTGAGCCTGTGGGAGCTGCTCGGCGACCACGTGCAGGCCCTCGACTGGGTGGGGCGGCTCCTCGGCGCGTCCGGGCGGGTGCTGCCGATGGCGCTGAGCCCGATGGACATCGCCGCCGACGTGCGCGGCCTCGACCCCGCCGACCCCGAGGCCCTGACCACGGTGCGCGGCCAGGTGGAGGTCGCGACCACCGGGGGAGTCATCACCGGGATCCGGCTCGAGCCCGCCGACCCCACCCCCTGCCCGGAGGCCGTGGCCGCGGTGCGGGCCGCCGACTGGGTCGTGCTCGGCCCGGGCTCCTGGTTCACCTCGGTGATCCCGCACCTGATGGTCCCGGCGCTGCGTGAGGCCCTCGTCCAGACCGATGCGCGCGTCGTCCTCGTCCTCAACCTCGACGAGCAGGCGGGGGAGACCCCGGGCTTCGGCCCCGAGGACCACCTGGCCGCCCTCGCCGAGCACGCACCCGACCTCAAGGTGCACACCGTGCTCGCCGACCGGGGGACCGTCGGTGGCGGGCTCGCCGAGCTCGAGCACCTCGTCTCGGCGTACGGCGCGGAGCTGGTCGTCGCCGACGTCGCCCTGGGCGACGGATCCCCCCGTCACGATCCCGTGCGTCTGGCGGAGGCGTACGCCCGCATCTTCGCGAGTGATTGACCGACATGGCAGGATCGGCACCATGGCGATGACAGCACAGGTGAAGGCGGAGCTGTCCAGCACCCAGATCACGAAGACCTGCTGCCGCAAGGCCGAAGTAGCCTCGATGTTGAGGTTCGCCGGCGGTCTGCACATCGTGAGCGGACGCATCGTGGTGGAGGCCGAGCTGGACACCGGAGCCGCCGCCCGACGGCTGCGCACCGACATCGCCGAGGTCTACGGCCACCAGTCCGACGTCGTCATGGTGCAGGGCAACGGCATCCGCAAGGGCAGCCGCTACATCGTCCGCGTCGTCAAGGACGGCGAGGCGCTGGCCCGCCAGACCGGCCTGCTCGACCAGCGCGGTCGCCCGGTCCGGGGCCTGCCGCCCGCGGTCGTCTCCGGTGGCGGGTGCGACGCGGTCGCCGCCTGGCGCGGGGCGTTCCTGGCCCACGGCTCGCTGACCGAGCCCGGCCGGTCGTCCGCGCTCGAGGTCACCTGCCCGGGCCCGGAGGCAGCGC
>JAOPXF010000429.1 GCA_025965295.1 Nocardioides sp. | reverse complement strand
GCTCGGTGCGCAGGCCCTCGGCGAGGTGCGCGGCGCCGGCCTTGGTGGCGGCGTACGTCGTCATCGACTTGGGCATCCCGCGGACGGCCGACATCGACGAGATCTTCACGAAGTGCCCGGAGTTCTGGGCCCGGAAGATCTCCATCGCGGCCTCCGACTGCGCGAGCGCGGCGACGAAGTTGGTCATCGCGGTCTCGCGGTTGGCCGCGTAGCTGCCGGTGCCCAGCGGGGCGCCCTTGCCGAGGCCGGCGTTGATGATGATCCGGTCGATCGTGCGCCCGTCACGGGCGAAGTCGGCCTGGAAGCCACGGAAGACCTCGAAGACCAGGTCGTCGTCGGTGACGTCGAGGGCGCGCACCTCGATGCGCCGGTCGGGGTGCCGGGCCAGGATCTCGGCGCGCAGCTCCTCGAGCCGTTCGAGGCGCCGCGCGCACAGTGCGAGGTCGTTGCCCTTCGCGGCGAACTGGCGGGCCATCTCGGCGCCGAGACCCGACGAGGCGCCGGTGATGAGGATCGTCTTCGCTGTTGCGGTGCTCATGCCGGGAGTCTCGCGTAAGGTCGGCCGACATGGGCGGACGGGTCACGCGCGGTCGCGTCTGCATCGTCGGCGCCGGGTCCTCGGGCATCGCCGCGGCCCAGGTCCTGGCCGCCCGCGGGATCGACTTCGACTGCTTCGAGATGGGCTCGGACGTCGGCGGCAACTGGCGCTACGAGAACGACAACGGCGTCAGCTCGGCGTACCGCTCGCTGCACATCAACACCTCGCGCACGGCGATGCAGTACGCCGCTTTCCCGATGCCGGAGTCGCTGCCCGACTACCCGAGCCACTGGCAGATCGCGGAGTACTTCGACGCGTACGTCGACCACTTCGGGCTGCGCGAGCGGATCACCTTCCGCACCGAGGTCGTGAAGGTGGTCTCGACAAGCTCGACCAACGAAGGGCGCGCGACCGGCGGGTACGACGTCACGGTCCGCCCGCTCGGCAGGTCGCGGGAGGCGACGACCAGGCGCTACGAACACGTCGTGGTCGCCAACGGCCACCACTGGGACCCGCGCTGGCCGGAGCCGGGCTTCCCGGGCAGCGAGCAGTTCCCGGGCACCCAGCTGCACGCGCACTACTACCGCACCCCGGAGGTCTTCGACGGCAAGCGGGTCGTGGTGCTCGGGATCGGCAACTCCGCCACCGACATCGCGGTCGAGGCCTCCCGGGTGGCGGCCGAGACCCACCTCACGATGCGTCGCGGGGCGCACGTGCTGCCCAAGTACATGTTCGGGATGCCGACCGACCACCTGACCAGCTCGCCACTCGCCCGCGGCCCCTTCGCGCTGCAGAAGCTCGGCATGAAGGCGATGCTGCGGCTGGCCGTCGGGAAGATGACCGACTACGGCCTGCCCGAGCCCGACCACGAGGTCCTCGAGGCGCACCCGACGATCAGCGACGACCTGCTGACCCGCCTCGGCCACGGCGACATCACGGTCCGGCCCAACATCGACCGCTTCGACGGGCCGAAGGTGTGCTTCGTCGACGGTACGTCGGTCGAGGCGGACGTCGTCGTCTACTCCACCGGCTACAAGGTGTCGTTCCCGTTCCTCGACGACACCGTGGTCCGCGCGGAGGACAACCACGTCGACCTCTACCGCCGGGTCGTCTCGCCCGACCACCCCGGCCTCTACTTCGTCGGGCTGATCCAGCCGCTCGGTGCGGTGATGCCGCTCGCCGAGGCCCAGGCGCACTGGGTGGCCGACCTGGTGGCCGGCACGGTCACGCTGCCGACGGCGGGCGAGATGCGCGCCCAGATCGCGGCGTACGACGAGGCCGTTCGCAAGCGGTACGTCGCCTCGAAGCGGCACACGATCCAGGTGGACGCGCACGCCTACCGGGCCGAGCTGGAGAAGGAGCGCCGGACCCGGCGCTCCTCCTCCGCATGAGAGACGCGGACATGCCTATCTGGGTGGGCGCTCCGTTTGGTGAGCTAGGAGTCGCTCCCCTTTACCGCCGAAGACCTAAAGATCGAGCCCGGCGCATGGAACCCGCGAGGGCGAGTTGGGCTGCACATTCCGAGGGTAGGAATCTAATCTTCGCCCGTGGCCCCCGTGCATTGATGGGTGCCGCGGCCGCGCCGCGACACCCATCAAGTGCGATCTTCAATACGTTATCACCACGAATTAACGATGTTGTCGAAGACGCATCCACCGGCGCCGACGGCCGCACCGATCCCGGCACCGCTTCGGAATCCGATGATACCCGCAGCCCCGCACGTAAGTTGCAGCTTTGCTACGTCCTTGAATTGGTCTGCGATGCTCGCATCACCCGCAGGCCCCATGCACTTGAACTTAGCTAGTGGCATTGGAGTGTTGATGACCACGCAAGACGCGTGCCTGGCCAGCGGTCCCCGCCACCAAGGCGTTGCCGTGGTGTCGGGGTGATCCTGCTTGTATTGCCCCCACAAAGTGTCAATCTTGTCCTGCGTTGCTTGCGGCAACTCCGCACCCTTGCTGTTGCCCGCGTCACCATCGCCAGAGTCGTACTTCTTTGTCATTTCGGGTCCAGTAGCGCAACTGGATGTCGAGGCGGTCGAAGACTTCCCGCCGGTGTTGCAGACGACCGTCTTGTGGTAAGCGTCGGCGGGAACACTGAAGGCCCGGTCGAATAATGCCCCACCGAGGATTGACACTGAAACTCCCATGAGAAGTATCAGCGTCACGTGGAGCACCGTTCGTGGACGATGAGTGAAGTCGATGTGCATGGTCTTCATGAAGGCCTTCCCGAGAGGACCCGGCATAGTGAATCTACCGGGGTAAGAGTGGCACCGCGGTCCCAAAGTCAAGGAGTCATGACACCAGATGACCGAAAGTCAGGTGGGGTTATGTCCCTTCTGCAGCTTGATTGGGCTGCAAGAGACGCCATACCAATGACCAGGAGATGCTAGGTGAGTGATCGGCTCGCCGCAAGCATTGGAGCAGGGATCAATGCGGCAAACCCTGACGCTAGTCGACCACCTGAATTGACAACATTTGAGGTTTAGGCGTGCGACCTCCCGATCGGGAGACTCAAGGCTTGGGCTGGTTGATCACGATCGTGCCGAGGATCTTGTCCGCGAACGTCTGGCGCTTGGAGTCCCAGAGCGGCCAGAGGTAGCCGAGGTAGCATGGGATGCTGTCGACCAGGTGCACGATCTGGCGCAGGAACGACATGCCCGCGCCGATCGGCTGGCCGGTGCCCTCGTTGATCAGCTTGATCCCGAGAACGCCCTTGCCGATCGAGTAGCCGGTGCGGCCCTGCCTGATGACGATGTTCCAGATGCCTACGACGATGAGCAGCAGGTAGCCCACGACGATGAGGACGATCACCCCGGCACCGACGTCGCTTGACGACGCGACGGTCCCGTCGGGGGCGGTCGTCGTGGTGGTGTTGGCGCTGAGGATCATCAGGCCGATGAAGGCCGGAATGCCGGCTACCAAGCTGACGAGTCCGTCGACCAGCGTGGCGCCGACGCGCTTGCCCCAGTGGGCGTAGTCGGCCGCGGGGCCGCCGTACGCAGGCTGGCCGTAGGCCGGCGGGGCCTGGCCGTAGCCGGGTTGCTGACCGCCGTACGGGTTCGGCTGCGCCGGCTGTTGGGCCGGCGGCTGGGCCGGGTCGGCGGGCTGGCCGTACGGGTTCGGCGGCGGCGGAGGCTGCTGGCCGTACGGGTCGGGCGGCGGGGTTCCTGAGTCGGACATCGCTTCCCCCTTCAGGGAGCTCGAGACGGGCGGTGCGAGTGGGGTCAGCGTAGTGACGCGACGGCGTCCTGGCTGCGTCCCGCGCGCATCCGGGTCCGAGTCACGTAGTCACCGCCGGTACATACGTGGTATACATACCCGGTATCCATCGGTCATGGGGGCCGGTGGACGCCGCAGGGGAGGCCCGGATGTCGGTCAAGCAGGCACTGCTGGCGCTGTTGGAGCAGGGGCCGATGTACGGCTACCAGCTCCGCGCCGAGTTCGAGCAGCGGACGGGTGCCACCTGGCCGCTCAACGTTGGGCAGGTCTACACGACCCTGACCCGGCTGGAGCGCGACGGGCTCGTCGCCGGCGCGGGCGCCGACGACGAGGGCCACGTGATCTACCGGGTCACCCCTGCCGGCCGGGACGAGGTCGCCGCGTGGTTCAGCACGCCGGTCGCCCGCACCCAGCCGCCGCGCGACGAGCTCGCGATCAAGCTGGCGCTGGCCGTGACCGTGCCCGGGGTCGACGTCGGCCGGATGATCCAGCAGCAGCGGACCGCGACCATGACCGCCCTGCAGGACTACACGCGCCTCAAGCGCGGCGGCCGCGCGACGACGCCCACGCCATCGGGCGACCTCGACCCCAACGACCCCAACGACCCCAACGACCTGGCGTGGAGCCTGGTGCTCGACTCGCTGGTCTTCGCGGCCGAGGCGGAGATCCGCTGGCTCGACCACTGCGAGTCGCGGCTGCGCCGGGCCGCGGTCGAGAACGCCGGCCGCCCCGACCCGGTGGTCGAACGGCCATCCCCGGTGCCCGAGCCTGTCGAGACCGCGAAGGCCGAGACCACGGAGACCGCCCGATGAGCGCCGTGCTCCAGCTGGCCGGCGTCACCCGGATCCACGGCGCCGGCGAGACCGAGGTGCACGCGCTGCGCGCGGTCTCCTTCGCCGCGCGCCCCGGTGAGCTGGTCGCGATCATGGGCCCGTCCGGCTCCGGCAAGTCGACGCTGCTCACCCTGGCCGGCGGCCTCGACCAGCCCACCTCCGGATCGGTCTCGGTCGAGGGCGTCGACCTGGCCACGCTGGGCAACAAGGGCCGCGCCCGGATGCGTCGTACGTCGATCGGCTACGTCTTCCAGGACTTCAACCTGATCCCGGCGCTCACCGCGGCCGAGAACGTCTCGCTGCCCGCCGAGCTCCACGGCACCCGCCCCCGCGCCGCCCGCCGGGCCGCGCTGCAGGCCCTGGAGGAGGTCGGCATCGCCGACCTCGCCGACCGGTTCCCCGACCATATGTCCGGCGGGCAGCAGCAGCGCGTCGCCATTGCCCGGGCGATCGCCGGCGAGCGCCGGCTGATCCTGGCCGACGAGCCCACCGGCGCCCTCGACACGGAGACCGGCGAGGAGATCCTCCGGCTGCTGCGGGCACGGTGCGACGCCGGCGCCGCCGGAGTGCTGGTCACCCACGAGGCGCGCCACGCCGCGTGGGCCGACCGGGTGGTCTTCCTCCGCGACGGTGTCGTCGTCGACGAGTCGGGCTCCGACCCCGCCGAGACGCTGCTCGACTCGGGCGCCCGGTGAACCGCTGGCTGACGGGCTGGCGACTCTCGCTGCGGCTGGCCCGGCGCGACGCGCTGCGCGCACGGGGGCGCAGCATCCTCGTGCTCGTCATGATCGCGCTGCCGGTGCTGGCCGTGACCGCCGCCGACGTGGTGCTCCAGACCCAGGACGTGTCCTCGGTCGAGTCCCTCGACCGGCGGCTCGGCTCCGCGTCGGCCGCGGTGACCGTGGAGAAGGGCATCGACCGGGTCGTCCAGGCTCCAGACCCGGACCAGGGCTCCTCCAGTGACGGCAGCCGGTCCGCGGCTCCGCCCACGGCCGAGGAGATCTCGGGGCTGCTGGGAGGCGCGCGGCTCGTGGAGATGCGGACCGGTGAGACCTCGGTGGTGACCACCAAGGGCGAGGCCTACACCGAAGGCACCGAGCTGGATCTCCGCGACCCGGTCGCGGAGGGCCTGTTCCGCCTCACCTCCGGGCGGTTGCCGGACGCGGCAGGCGAGGTCGTGGTCAACCGGGCGCTGGCCGACAAGGGGTACGCCGTCGGCGACCACCTCGACCTCGCGGACGAGAACGCCGACGACCCGACCATCGTCGGGATCGCGGAGTCGACCACGATCCGGGACAGTCCCGTGGCGGCCGGACCCATCGGCAGCCTGCACGTCACGACGTACGGCGCCACGAGCTGGCTGGTCGCCGGCGGCCCGGTCCCGTGGAGCACGGTCCTCGAGCTCAACGCGCACGGGGCGAGCGTGTTGTCGCGCGCGGTGATCATGGACCCACCGTCGGTGCCGCCGGAGGTCGCGCAGTACATGGGCCGGGCGTCCGGCGACGTCATCGCCGTGATCGTGCTGATCGTGGTGATGGCGCTGATCGAGGTGGTGCTGCTCGCCGGGCCGGCCTTCGCGGTGGGCGCGCGACGCCAGGCCCGCAGCCTCGCGCTGATGGCCTCGGCGGGCGGGACTCCGCCCCAGACGCGTCGGGTCGTGCTCGCCGGGGCGGTGGTGCTGGGCGGGACGGCCTCGCTGCTCGGGGTGGTCGCGGGCATCGGTGCCGGGCGCGCCCTCGTCCCGGTCCTGCAGCGCCAGGACGGCGCGTGGTTCGGGCCGTTCGACGTGCCCTGGCTGCACCTGGTCGGGGTGGCCGGCTTCGGCGTGCTGAGCGCGTTCCTCGCGGCCGTGGTCCCGGCGACGATCGCGTCGCGGCAGGACGTCGTCGCGGTGCTGGCCGGTCGCCGCGGCGACCGCAAGCCGTCGTTCCGCTCCCCGGTCGTGGGCCTCGTGCTGCTCGGGCTCGGCGTCGCCGGTGCCGCGATCGGCTCCCGCAGCAGCAGTGGCACGGACGGCTCGTACTTCATCGCGGGCTCGGCCATCGCCTCCGTGCTCGGCATGCTCCTGCTCGTCCCCGTGGTGCTGGTCGCGGTGTCCGCGCTCGCCAGCCGGCTCCCGCTCACGCTGCGGTACGCCGCGCGCGACGCGGCTCGGCACCGCACCCGCACGGTGCCGGCGGTCGCGGCCGTGGCGGCCACCGTGGCCGGGGTCGTGGCGCTGGGCATCGCCCTGTCGAGCGACGAGGCCCAGAACGAGGCGGAGTACACCCCGTCCCTCGCCCGTGGGGTCGGTGTGGTGACCGGTGCCGGTGACTACGCGACGTACACCCGCCTGGTCCGACGCGAGGTCCCCGCCGCCAGCGTCGCGCCGGTGGCCGGGGTGGTCTCCCCAAGCGACGGCTTCCGCGAGAT
>JAOPXF010000426.1 GCA_025965295.1 Nocardioides sp. | reverse complement strand
TCTCGTCCGGCTTCGCCGAGACCGGTGAGGAGGGACGCCAGCGCCAGCGTCGGCTGGTCGGGCTGTCCCGCTCCTACGGCCTGCGGCTGATCGGCCCCAACTGCCTGGGCATCATCAACACCGACCCGGCGGTGTCGATCAACGCGTCGCTGTCCTCGGTGATGCCGCCGCGCGGTCGCGCCGGGTTCTTCTGCCAGTCCGGTGCCCTCGGCTCGGCGATCCTCGAGAAGGTCCAGAACCGGGGCCTGGGCCTGTCGACGTTCGTCAGCGCCGGCAACCGCGCCGACGTGTCCGGCAACGACCTCCTGCAGTACTGGGAGGAGGACGACTCCACCGAGGTGGTGCTGCTCTACCTCGAGTCGATCGGCAACCCGCGCAAGTTCTCCCGAATCGCGCGCCGGGTCTCGCTCCGCAAGCCGATCATCGCGGTCCGGTCCGGCCGGACCACCCAGGGCGTGCCGATGGGCCACGCGGTCCGCAAGATCGCCGCGCCCCCGCAGGCCGTCGACGCGATGTTCCGCCAGGCCGGCGTCATCCAGGTCGACACGCTGGAGGAGATGTTCGACGTCGCCCAGCTGCTCGCCCACCAGCCGCTCCCGCGCGGTCGCCGGGTCGCGATCGTCGGCAACTCCGACGCACTCGGGCTGCTCGCCGCCGACGCGGCCGCCGCCGTGGGCCTGGTCGTCAACAAGTCGGTCGCGCTCGGCGCCGAGGCCACCGCCGAGGACTTCGAGGACGCCCTCGACAACGCGATCGACGACCCCGAGGTCGACTCGGTGGTGGCCGTCTACATCCCGCCGCTCAACGTGTCCGGCGAGGACGTCGCCAACGTGCTGGCGGCCGTCGGCGAGCAGTCCGACAAGCCCCTGGTCTCCTCGTTCCTGGGGGCCGAGGGGGTGCCCGAGCTGCTGCGGGTCCCCGACGTGGCCGGCTCCACCGCCGGGCGCGGCTCGGTGCCGTCGTACCCCGCCGTGGAGGCCGCGGTCCGCGCACTCGCGCGCGTGGTCGAGTACGCCGTGTGGCTGCGCACGCCCGACGGCCCGGCGCCCGAGCCGGAGGAGGTGGACCACCAGGCCGCCAAGCGACTCGTCGGCGAGCTGCTGATGCGCAACCCCGAGGGGACCGACCTGGGGCTCGAGGACCTCACCGCGCTGCTGGCGGCGTACGGCATCGAGCTGTGGGAGACCCGGCCGGTGCGGACCCTGCGCGAGGCGCAGATCGCGGGGCGCGAGCTCGGCTGGGACGTCGTGCTCAAGGCGACCGCCGACCACCTGCGGGAGCGACCGGACCTGGCCCACGTGTGGCGCAACATCGACACCCCCGCGGAGATGAAGGACGCCTGGGAGTCGCTGGGCCGCCTGATCACCGACCCGGAGCGGGCCGGCTTCGTGGTGCAGAAGAACGCCCGGCCGGGCGTCCCGGTGGCGGTGCGGAGCATCGAGGACCCGCTCTTCGGCCCGGTCGTGTCGTTCGGGATCTCCGGCCCGCTGATCGAGCTGCTCGCCGACAAGTCCTACCGGATCCCGCCGCTGGGGGAGCGGGACGCCGCGGCGATGGTGCGCGAGATCAAGTCGTCGCCGATGCTGTTCGGCTACCGCGGCAGCGAGGTCGTCGACGTGGTCGAGGTCGAACGGCTGATCCGCCGGGTCTCGCAGCTGCAGAACGACCTGCCCCAGGTGAGCTCGCTGGAGCTGTCGCTGGTCCTCGCCGGTGCCGACGGCGCCAGCGTCCTGACCGCCGCCGCGCGCGTGGAGCCCGTCGCCGACCCCCGTTCCGACTGGTACGTGCGCCGGATGCCCGACCACCCGGGGGACACGCTCCCGACCTGATCGCGGATGGGCCGTGACAGACTGCAGGCATGCGCAGCCGCACCACCGAGGACCACGACCGCACCCTGGAGCTCAGGCACGCCATCGACCGGACGGGCTACTACCCCGAGGTCGTGGCCGACGGTGTCGATGCCGCGGTCGCGGGTGAGCAGGTGGTGTCGTTCTACGTGCACCACGAGCCCACCTTCGAGCGCGACGAGGTGCGCCGCCACCTGAGCGTGATCGTGCTGACGCCGACCCGGCTGGTGCTGGCCCACACCGACGAGCACGACGCCGACGACCTGCTGCCCGAGCCCTACACGTCGACCTCCACCGAGGCGATCCGGCTGTCGGCGGTCAAGTCGGTGGTGGTGACCCGGATGATCGCCAACCCCACGTCCGGCCCGACGCCGCCCGCCGAGGCCGTGATGACGATCGGCTGGGGCGGCGTGAGCCGGATCGACCTCGAGCCGGCCTCCTGCAACGACCCCGAGTGCGACGCCGACCACGGCTACACCGGCGTGCTCGCCTCCGACGACTTCTCGCTGCGGGTCTCGGCCGCCGCGGACGGCACGGACGCCGTCGGCGGGCTGCTCTCCTTCGCGGAGTCGCTCTCCGCCCGGACGCACGAGGCGTGACCTCCGGGGTGCCCTCGGG
The DNA here is from genome assembly GCA_025965295.1 of Nocardioides sp. GTDB lineage: Bacteria > Actinomycetota > Actinomycetes > Propionibacteriales > Nocardioidaceae > Nocardioides. Next base: position 3,336 of record JAOPXF010000426.1, on the reverse strand, counting down.
GGCCTTCGTCGAGCCCGCCTACCACCAGCGCTCGCTCGGTGATGTAGTCCCCGCCGTCGCGGCCGCCCTCGGGACACCCCTGGACAGCACGCCGTCGGGGCTGGTGCTGCCCGACGCGGCCGGCTACGTCGTGTTCCTCATCGACGGGCTGGGTGCCAACCTGCTCGCGCGCTACGCCCACTACGCGCCGTACCTCTCCGAGCTGCTCGAGCAGCAGGCCCCCGGGACCGCCGGCGTGCCGTCGACGACCGCCACCAGCCTGACCTCGCTCGGCACCGGGCTGACGCCGGGGGCCCATGGCCTGGTCGGGTTCACCTCCCGGGTGCCGGGCACCAACGACCTGCTGAACGCCCTGCTGTGGGACCGCGACGTCGACCCGCTCGAGTGGCAGCCCCACGACACGGCGTTCGCGCGGCTGCGCGCCAAGGGTGTCTCGACGACGGTCGTCAACAAGCGCGAGTTCGCCGGCAGCGGGCTGACCGTCGCGGCGCACCGGGGCGCCGACTACGTGGGCGCGGACAAGGTCGGCGAGCGGATCGCGGCCGCCGTGCTCGCGTGCGGGCAGCGCCCGGCGCTGACCTACCTGTACGACGGCGACCTGGACTGGACGGGGCACCGGTACGGCGTCGCGTCGACGCCCTGGCTCCAGCAGCTCTCGATGATCGACGCCGAGGCCGAGCAGCTCCGCGAGGCGCTGCCGATCTCGACCCGGCTGCTCGTCGTGGCCGACCACGGGATGGTCGACTCGCCGCCCGACCGCCGCATCGACGTCGACCGGCACCACGAGCTCAGGGACGGCGTCGGCCTGATCGGGGGCGAGGCGAGGTTCCGGCACCTCTACTGCCGCGGCGGCGCCGTCGACGACGTGGTGGCGACCTGGCGGGCCTTCCTCGGCGACCGCGCCGAGGTGCTGACCCGCACCGACGTCATCGCCCGAGGGTGGTTCGGCCCCGTCGACGCCAACGTGCTGCCCCGGCTGGGCGACGTGGTCGTGGCGTGCCGGGACGACACCGCGGTCATGTCCTCGACCGACTTCCCGTACGAGACGAAGCTCGTCGGCCTGCACGGCTCGCTGACCCCCGACGAGATGATGATCCCGCTGCTGGTCGACTGAGCGGCTCGACCGGCCCTGCTCAGTTGAGGGCCATCACCGGCTCGCCGTTGACCAGGCCGGTGCCCGCGATCGTGCAGGTGCCGCCGCGGGGGCTGCCGCCGTTCCAGGCCTGCCGGACGCACGACCGGGTGGCGAGCTGGGCCCAGTAGTTCGGGTGCAGCGACTCCTGGACGTAGTAGGGGCTGTTCTCGCAGCAGGTGGTCACGGTGCGGATCTGGTTGACCCACTCGGTCTGGTCGACGGCGCCGGCCTGGGTCCAGCTGGACAACCCACGCTCCTCGTAGAGCCCCACGGTGTTCTCGCACAGCCGGCGGCCGTTGAAGGCGGACGCGAGGTCGAGGGTCCGCACGTTGCCGAGACCCGAGTCGGTGGCGGCGCCGGACACGGTCTGGTTGATCGTGGGGAGCGCGACGTCGTTGGCCCAGTCGGCATCGGCGTTCCAGAAGCCGCAGCCGCCGGTGTCCTGGCGGGTGTAGCCGGACTCGCCGTAGCGGAACTGGCCGCCGTGCGGGATCGGGGACGGGTAGTTCTGCACGAGCAGCGTCCACTCGCTGTCGGCGTACCCGGCGTTGCGCATCGCGGTCGCGATGTTGTCGAAGGCTCCGGCGACCCGGGCCCGGACCGCGGCCACGTTCGCGGCCGTGAAGTTGGCGGTCACCGAGCTGTCGTCCTTGCAGAAGTCCTTGGCCCAGGTGGGGGAGTAGAGGAAGTCGACGACGCAGGACTGCACGATGTCGGCGAACCGGAAGTCGTTGCCGCCGATGGAGACCACGACCATGCCGACGTGGTGGCTCGCCGCGAACTGCTGGAGCGACGCGGCCTGGCCCAGGTGACCGGCCCCGTCGTCGTAGAAGTCGATGCCCGGCTTGAAGTTCGATCCGTTGCTCGTGGCCGTCTCGGCGCCCGAGCAGGCCAGGTTGTAGCCGTTGACGCCGCCCCCGACGTACGCCTCGGCTGACGCGCTGCGGTGGCAGCGCGGGATGCTCTCGCCGCTGCCGTTGTCGTAGTACGCCGAGGGCCCGAGGGCGTCGGCGGAGGCGGACGAGCTGTTGCTGCTGCCCGCCCAGCGGCCCGCCTCGCCGCTGATGTACGAGTCGCCGAGCGTCACCACCCAGGGTGTCCCCGACCCTGGCCCGTCGGCCCGGGCCGCCGGGCCGGGCACGACCGCGACCAGGACGAGGGCGGTGAGGAGCGTGGTCAGGAGCGCGGTGATCCGAGAGATGGGCACCTCGGCAACCTAGGGGCCCCGCGTCGTACGCCGGAAGGTCGCACGAACCGGAACATTCCGGACTGGTCGGCGTTCGCCTGCGGGCGCCGCGCGCGGCTCGCAGTGTGGAGGGAGACGGTTGCGAAGGAGACGACCATGACCACACATTCCTCCCGGGGGCTCCTGGTGGCGGTGGTGCTGGTCGCGGCCGGGTGTGGGGACGGCGGGCATGCGCCCAACGGCGAGGGCCTGCCGACCTCCTTCGCCTGCGAGACCTGGTCGCTGCACAACGACCCGATCCGCTCCGCCCATGGTGTCCCGACCCCGGAGCAGGCCGCCGCGCCGTACGTCCCCCACGGTGCGGCGGTCGTCACCATCCCCGAGGACCCCGCGGGGGCCAGGGACGTCACGTTCCTCGCCTACCTGGACGACGCGCTGGTCGCCCGCGTCGAGACCGCCAACCTCCTGCGCGGGCACGGCTGGTGGGCACTGGCCGTGCGCGCGTGCAGCTGAGCGCCTCAGCCGAACGGCAGCGGCTCCGGCGCGAGGCTGACGGCCTTGGCCCGGGCCGCGGTGAGGTTGCGGCGGTGGTGCTGGCGGCAGAGCACCTCGTAGGCGACGTCGGCCGGGGCGGAGTCCTGCTCCTCGACGTCACCGACGACGATCACCTCGCCCTCGGTGACCATCACGCCGTTCTCGGTGCGGGCATTGTGGGTGGCGCGCTTGCCGCACCAGCAGAGGGCCTCGACCTGGAGCACCTCCATCCGGTCGGCCAGCTCGACGAGCCGGGCGGCGCCGGGGAACATCCGGGTCCGGAAGTCGGTGAGGATCCCGAAGCAGAAGACGTCGAGCTGGAGCTCGTCGACGATCTTGGCGAGCTGCTCGACCTGGAGCGCCGTGTAGAACTGCGCCTCGTCACAGATGAGGTAGTCGATCCGGCCGCCCTGGGTCAGCGTCGTGACGATGTAGCGCCAGAAGTCGAAGTCCGGGCCCACCTCCTGCGCCTCGTGGGTCA